>NZ_VMKV01000070.1:0-21440 GCF_013276335.1 Streptococcus sp. 2100
CAGAGAAAGTCGCTGAGTTTCTTGATATTTTGGATAACCTAAACGATTTACCAATCGTATATATTGATGAAACAGGAATCGACCGCTACCTCTATCGTCCTTATGCAGGGGCTCCTAGAGGGGAGAAAGTCTATGAAAAGATTAGCGGACGTCGTTTTGAGCGAACTTCAATTGTTGCAGGACAAGTAGACGGAGAGTTTATAGCTCCCATGATTTACAAGAACAGCAGGACAAGCGATTTCTTTGTGGAGTGGTTCAAAACGCAACTCCTGCCTGCTTTGAAGACACCTCATGTTATTATCATGGACAATGCTAGTTTTGATCCCAAGAACATTTTGGATGAACTCTGCATCCAAGATAAACACTTTTTCTTACCTCTACCGCCTTATTCACCAGATTTGAATCCTATTGAGCAAGCTTGGGCTATCTTGAAAAAAGAAAGTAACAGATTTATTAAGGGAAGTCCCAACTATTTTTGAATGTTTGGAACGCTTTTTTAAAACTAAATGACTATATAACTAGTTTTTCGCAATTTTTGAGACAGAAATGTGATTTTTGTGATAAAGTTCTATCATTACAAGTTCATTTGTGGTAATATGGAATAAATCATTTATGTATCCTTTCAGAAATGTGCTGTTTCTCTGAATATAAATGTCTTTTTCTCTTTAACTTAATTTTACAAATTGCTAAAGTCATTTAAGGACAGATTTTTGAACAGTTGCTAGAAATGTAGAGGTATTGACCATGTATCAAAAGTTACTTAGAAAAATAGCAGAAGAAAAACCAAGTTATAACCAGGAAGAAATCCAGTGGCTACTTGATCATTTGGGAGATCCTTCTCCAGAAATTCGTGATGACCTTGTTTTTACAAGCTTTGCTAGAGGGATTCAGGAAGAGCTATTTACACAGGAACAATTTCATTTCATTGCTGAAGGGATTTCATCTGATGGAGGGTTAGATAAAGATATTGATAAGGTAGGCCTGTCAACCCTTGAACGTTCTTTTAGGGCGCTTATTTATGCAAATCTCTTGTCTGCAGATGCCAACCAGCAATCGATTTTTTATCAGGAATTAAATGCAGGAATTCGTAATGTCCTTTTAAATCAAGGTTTGTATTATCTTTCAAAAGAAAAGGATACAACGGGTTTTTCAAGTCAGTATGGTTGGGTTCATGCTTTTGCACATGGAGCCGATTTACTGACAGAGGTGGTTTGTCATCCCAACTTTCCTAAAAACAGAGTTCATGAAGTATTTGATATACTTGGCCAACTATTTAAAAGAGTTTCGATTCGCTTTACAGATGATGAGGATTGGCGTTTAGCAAGAGTGATCTATGAACCTATTTTACAAGGGAAGTTAGCGCAAGAGCAAGTAGCTTCTTGGATAAAAGCTGTTGACTTTCCGATAGAAGAAAGAGAAGATTTTTATAAATTTTCCAACTTCAGATCCTGTCTGTTGGAAGTCTATGTCCAACTTGACCAGAGAAATAGTTTACAAGATGACTTGAAAGAAGCTATTCAATCTTTTCAATATTAGGTATTGCTAGTAGTTCTATGATTTTCAAGAAAATTTCCAATCAATTTTCTTGAAACCCTTTCCTACTTTTGATAGACTAGTATCTAGTTTTTGAAAAAAGGAGAAAGAAAATGAAAAAATTTGTTGCTGAGTTAATCGGTACGTTCATGCTTGTATTCGTCGGGACAGGAGCTGTTGTTTTTGGAAATGGTCTTGATGGCCTAGGTCACCTTGGAATCGCCTTTGCCTTTGGTTTGGCAATCGTGGTGGCAGCCTACTCAATCGGAACTGTTTCAGGTGCTCACTTGAACCCGGCTGTTTCGATTGCTATGTTTGTAAACAAACGTTTGTCATCTTCAGAACTTGTAAACTACATACTTGGTCAGGTTGTTGGAGCTTTCATCGCTTCTGGCGCAGTCTTCTTCCTCTTGGCTAACTCGGGTATGTCAACTGCTAGCCTTGGTGAAAATGCCTTGGCAAACGGTGTCACTATCTTTGGTGGTTTCTTGTTTGAAGTCATCGCAACTTTCTTGTTTGTCTTGGTTATCATGACTGTGACATCAGCAAGCAAGGGCAATGGCGCGATTGCTGGTTTGGTAATCGGTTTGTCATTGATGGCGATGATTCTTGTGGGCTTGAACATTACTGGGCTTTCAGTAAATCCAGCTCGTAGCTTGGCACCAGCTGTCTTGGTAGGTGGCGCAGCCCTTCAACAAGTTTGGATTTTCATCCTTGCACCAATCGTTGGTGGGGTTCTTGCAGCCCTCGTTGCAAAAAACTTCCTTGGAACAGAAGAATAATTGAAAAACAAAAAGCCTTGCTCCTCATCTAGAGGAACAGGGCTTTTTCGTATGATACTCTTCGAAAATCTCTTCAAACCACGTCAGCTTCCATCTGCAACCTCAAAGCAGTGATTTGAGCAACTTGCGGCTAGCTTCCTAGTTTGATTTTTGATTTTCATTGAGTATGAGTTTAGCGGTTGTCAATTTTCTCTGGATAAAGGTCGTGTTGGAAGAGGCGTTGTTCTGCCAAGCCTTCATACTTAGTTCCTGGCTTACCGTAATTGTAGTAGGGGTCAATTGAGATGCCACCGCGTGGAGTGAATTTTCCCCAAACCTCCAAATAGCGAGGGTCTAGCAAGTTGACCAAGTCTTTCCCGATGGTGTTGATACAGTTTTCGTGGAAATCTCCGTGGTTTCGGTAGCTAAAGAGGTAGAGTTTGAGGGATTTTGACTCAACACAGAGCTTGTCAGGAATGTAGGAAATATAGATAGTTGCAAAGTCTGGCTGAGCAGTGATTGGGCAAAGTGAGGTAAATTCAGGACAGTTAAATTTGATGAAATAGTCATTTTCCACATGACGATTGTCAAAGGATTCGAGGATTTCTGGTTGATATTCGAAAATGTAGTTGGTTTCTTTGTTGCCCAGTAGGCTTAGGTTTTTCATTTCTTCTTGTTGTGACATGATTTTTTCTTTCTAATCTTAAACTCCACGTTGGTTATCGTAGAGGAGGGTATGCAGTTGAGGAAGGACGCGGACATTGCCCCAGCTATCATCAGCGGCGATGCGTTCCCAAAGTTCTTTGAGTCGGTCTAGTTGGTCTTGGACAATATTGCCTGTGGCCTTGGGCTCAGGATTTCCTGCTGATAAGAAGAGAACATCTGGTTGGTAGCGCTCTTGTATGCCTCGGGCAAAGGCCAAATCTGCATCATCAAAGACAGGGATTTTAAAGGTGACCTTGTCTGGATCCAGTTGGGAAACGATAAAGTCCAAGGTCTCAAAGTTGACTTCCATCTTGGATGAAGGAGGTTTGGGACTGAGGGTGACCTGGTCGATGTCTTTTAACCAATTTTGCCAGCGGGAGCCTTGGGTCTCAACAGCCAGAGTGACACCACGTTCCTTGAGTTTGGTGACGAGTTCAGCCATGTTGGCTGCTAGGATAGCAGGATTTCCCCCAGATAGGGTTACATAGTCATAGCTCCCCAATTTATCCAAGGCAGCAATGACCTCGTCAGCTGTCATACGAGTTGGCTTTTCAGAGCCATCCCAAGTAAAGGCAGAATCGCACCAGTCGCAGTGATAGTCGCAACCAGCAGTGCGGACAAACATGGTTTTCTGCCCGATTGCACGGCCTTCGCCTTGAAAGGTTGGGCCGAAAATTTCCAGAACTGGTAGTTTGAGGACACGTTCCTTAGTCATCTAACCACTCCCGTCTAAACTCTGCAAAGGCAGTCGGAGTTTCATAGAGGCGAACATATTCCAAACGGAGACCGCGCTCGTCTGGCAACTCTTGGCTCATGGTTTGGAAAATCCAGTAGACCATATTTTCAGCAGTCGTGTTCATATAGGGAAGAGTCTCATTGAGATAGCGATGATCCAAGTGGGGCTCTAAGTAGTTCTTGTAGATCGCTTTGATGTCTCCGAAATCGTAGGTCATGCCACGTTCATCTAAAAATCCACTGACGGCAATCTGCAGATGATAGGTGTGACCATGAAGGGATTTGCATTTTCCCTCATAGTGAAAGAGGTGGTGGGCAGCATCAAAGGTAAATTCTTTTGATACCAAGGTTCTGTGAGGATTGTAGACAAGAGACTCTCCAGTTTCCTGTTTGATTTCTTTGGGTGCAAAAAACATTAGGCTTCTCCTTTCTGTGAGAGATAAACATCTAACCCATGTTGACGTAGGTGGCAGGCGGGGCAATCTTCACAGCCGCTCCCGATAATTCCGTTGTAGCAGGTTAAGGTCTTTTCACGAACATAGTCAAAGGCACCGAGTTGGTCGGCTAGCTCCCAAGTTTCAGCCTTGTCTAGCCACATAAGAGGTGTTTGGATAACGAAGTCGTAATCCATGGCAAGGTTGAGGGTAACATTAAGGGATTTGACAAAGACATCTCGACAATCGGGGTAGCCTGAGAAGTCTGTCTCGCAGACACCTGTCACGATATCTTTAATGCCTCGTTGCTTGGCAAGGACTGCCGCAAAGGATAGAAAGAGGTGGTTTCGACCGTCAACGAAGGTATTGGGAACTTCTCCCTCTTTTTGCTCAATCTCCATATCAGAGGTCAGCGCATTTTCAGTGATTTGCCCCAGCAGAGACATATCTAGGATGTGATGACGAATGCCCTGTTCCGTAGCGATTTCTCTGGCAACTTGAATTTCGAGATGGTGGCGTTGGCCATAGGCAAAGGTAACGGCTTCGACCGTTTCATAGTGTTCTTTAGCCCAGAAAAGGCAGGTTGTGGAATCTTGACCGCCACTAAAGACGACCAAGGCTGATTGACGTTTCATAGTACTCCTTCCAAAATGGGAAATGTTCAGAGCACGCAAAAAGCTCCCTTGAGGGAGCTAAAAAATACCAAGTCAAGGTTTTTTTTAGCGATGGCATGTCCCAAACATCGTAATATTCTACTTACAGTCTAGCATATTTTTTGAAAAATGGCAAAGGGCAAGAAAAAAGAGACCAAAGAAAGTACTTGGTCTCTCGTTTGATTAGCTCAATTCAGCAACGATGGCCTTGATTTGTTCTGCTGTGTGAACACCAGCAACTTGTTTGACAACTTGGCCGTCTTTTTTGAAGAGAAGAGTTGGGATAGACATGATTCCAAAGGCACGAGCTGTGTTTGGATTTTCATCAACGTCCATTTTAACGATTTTCAAAACATCTTCTGAAAGTTCTTCAGACAATTTGTCCAAGATTGGACCTTGCATACGACATGGACCACACCAAGTTGCCCAGAAGTCTACCAAGACCAAACCGTCTTTTGTTTCTTGTTCGAATGTTGCATCTGTAATTGCTTTTGCCATTGTATTTCTCCTTTTTAGTTATATTGGCTTAAATCTTGTTTCATGAGATAGAAGAAGACATCTCCATAAGTCCCATGGTAGTCCAAATCATGACCCTTATAAGTCAATTTTTGGACAGGGTAGTAGTCTGCGACGCCGATAAGGCAAGCTTGTTGCGAACGATCAAAGTCTTCATAAGAATCGAAGGTTACAGTTCTTTCGTTCTTGCTGGCATCTAAATAGGTGATTTCAATCATGTTTAAAACTCCTTTGTTTGATGATGATTTTATTTTACTCCTTGTAAAAGAGAATGTCAAGAAAAATGATTGCGCACGCAACTTTTTTCTAAAATCATCTTAAATCAAGAAATCCAAACCAGTTTCCAAGCTTTCTTCGACAGCCTTTTGTAGCGAGGCCAGTGTCTTTTGCCCATCACTTGTCAGGCAGATAAAGCTAGAGCGCCTATCTTGATGGCAACACATGCGACTAAGTAGACCGCAATTTTTAGCTTCCAAGCGAGCCACCATCCGAGAAACAGCGCTCGGGCTCAGATGAAGTTTATCTGGCAGGTCAATCTGGCGTAGAGATTTTTCTTCAGCCAAGTCCAGATAGTAGAGCAGGTAGAACTCTTTCAAGGTCAGACTTTGTTCACTCTGCTGGGCGATGGTCTCTTCCAAGAGGTTTTCAATTTCTTTCTGACGCCGATTGAAGTCAAACCATTTTTCCAAATAGGTCATAGTATCTCCTTTCTTTTTAGAGTTGTAAATAGAAGAGAGTCCATTCATGGACAGTCTCTGCGTCACAAGATGATTGCGCATGCAATAATTATACTACTTTTCAAGAATGCTGGCAAGTTCTGTTTTTTAGTGGTTTTCTTTTTTACTGTCCATATTTTTGATAAAAGTCAACTTTTACTTGGATGAAGGTTTTGGCTTCACGTAGGAGTTGAAGAAGGGTGGCGCGGGTTTCAAATTCGTCTCTTGTTTTGGGTAGACTGCGGTTGCGGAAGACTTCCAGATAGCGTTCAATTTCATCTAGTAAATCAGAAGCAGGATTGGTCTGACTCAGTTGACCGGCAATTTTTGAAAAGAGCTGCGCTAAAATCAGGCTTTCACTGGCAGCTAGGTGACAGGTGTTGATTTGCTGGGCCATATTTCGCAGGATACGACTTTGTCGCTGTCTCATCTCAAAGTAGTGGATATGGTAGTCGGTCTGGTGAAAGAGGTGGTCAGAGTGATCTAGATAGACTAGTTTGAGGGCTTTTTCCAAAAGAGTGTCTAATTCTTCCACCAGCTGTGCTCGGTTGCGTCCATCCCCTCTGGATAAATAATATTTGAAGCGTAGGAGAATATTTTTTAACTTTTCTTCCACCAGCGTATGGTAGTACTGGATTTCCTCTTCTCGTGAAGGCATGTAGAGATTGACCAGTAAAGCAAATCCTGTACCGATAGCAAAGAGAAGGAGTTCATTGACTAGAAGGTCTGGAGAGGTTGACTCTTGCACCAAGAGGTGGCTAACCAAAACAGTACTTGGTGTGATGCCAATTTCCCAGCCCATCTTGTAGGCTAGAGGAACGTAGAATGCGAGATAGAGGCCAAGGCTCCAGATATGAAATCCGCTCAAGTGAAAAGCTAGAACACCGATAGCCAGAGCTAGAAGCATGGAAAAGAGCCGATTGCGAGCCAGTTTTAAAGTACTTCTACGCGTATCAGATAGGCTCAAGAGAGCGATAATTCCGGCCGAAACTGCTGAGGAAAGATTGAGAAAATAAGCAAGAAAACAGGCAAGACAGGTAGCTAAGATGAGCTTGGTCGTACGTTGGTTAATAGACATAAGAATTTCCTAATAAGTTAGAATAAAAGCGTAAAAGACAAGACCTGAGCAGGCTTGTCTTTATGAGTTATTTTTTACGGGCTGCTGCGTATTCGGCAACGGCAGTAAAGAGGACGTCTGTAGAAGAGTTAAGGGCTGTTTCACATGAGTCTTGGATGACCCCAATCACAAATCCAACCCCAACAACTTGCATGGCAATATCGTTAGAAATACCGAAAAGGCTACAAGCAACTGGGATAAGAAGGAGGGAACCTCCCGCAATACCAGAAGCACCGCAGGCTGAGATAGCTGCTACCACACTGAGGACAAAGGCTGTGGCAAAGTCAACAGGGATTCCAAGAGTGTTTACCGCAGCAAGGGTCAAAACGTTAATGGTAATCGCTGCTCCAGCCATGTTGATAGTAGAGCCAAGTGGGATAGAAACAGAATAGGTATCTGGGTTGAGTCCAAGGTCATGGCAGAGTTTCATGTTGACAGGAATGTTAGCCGCAGAACTACGAGTGAAGAAGGCTGTCACACCGCTGACACGGAGGCAGTTCCAAACTAGAGGGTAAGGGTTGCGTCTCATAAAGAAGAAGGCAATCAAAGGGTTGACCACAAGGGCAACAAAAAGCATAGTCGTTACTAATAGAACCAATAAAATACCGTAGTTGGCAAGGCTTCCGATTCCCTTGTCAGAAATGGTTTTAAAAACAAGACCAAGGATTCCAAATGGAGCCAGATTGATAATCCATTCGACAATTTTAGAAGTCACGTCAGCGATAGTTTTTAGTAATTCTTTACTATTTTTGCTGGCCTCTCTCATAGCAATTCCAAAAATGACTGCCCAAGATAAGATTCCAATATAGTTAGCAGTAAGCAGGGCGTTGACTGGATTGTCAACCAGTTTGAGCAAGAGGTTGCTGAGGACCTGTCCAATCCCATCTGGTGGAGCAATATCGGTATTAGCACTATTTAGGGTGATTTCAATAGGGACGATGAAACTTGCTAGTACAGCTACAAGAGCAGCGGCAAAAGTTCCTAGGATATACAAGAAAACAACAGTTTTCATATTGCTATCTTGTCCCTTTTGATGTTGGGAAAGGGCATTAGCAACGAGAGCAAAGACTAGGATAGGAGCAACAGCTTTTAGACCTCCAACGAATAAATCCCCGAGTAGCCCAATTCCTGAGAGATTAGGAAGGGTCAGTCCTAGAATTCCCCCACAAAGCATACCAATCAAGATACGCTTGACAAGGCTTGCCTTGTTCCAAGCATGAATGATTCTTTTCATAATAATCTCCTTTCTGTGTAGTGATTATGATTATAGTATAAACGATAGACAAAATCAAGAATTTTCTGTCTATTTTTTGAATATTTATGGATAATGAGACTGATGAAAATATGGTATAATGAAATAAAGGAGTTTTATATGCAAAAATTTATTCAAGCTTATATTGAAAAGCTAGATGTGACAACCATTATCGAAAATATTCTAACCAAGGTCATTTCTCTTTTACTGCTTTTGATTGTATTTTATATTGCTAAAAAAATGCTTCATACCATGGTGCAGAGAATTGCCAAACCTTCTCTAAAAATGTCTTATCATGATGTCGGGCGCCAGAAAACCATCTCACGTTTGTTAGAAAATGTGTTTAATTATACGTCATATTTCTTTTTACTCTACTGTATTTTATCGATTTTAGGCTTACCTGTATCTAGCTTGCTGGCTGGGGCTGGAATCGCTGGGGTGGCGATTGGGATGGGAGCCCAAGGTTTTCTGTCTGATGTCATCAATGGCTTTTTCATCCTTTTTGAACGTCAACTGGATGTGGGAGATGAGGTTGTTCTGACCAACGGCCCCATTACTGTATCGGGTAAGGTTGTCAGTGTGGGAATTCGTACGACACAGCTTCGTAGCGAGGAGCAAGCTCTTCACTTTGTTCCGAACCGAAATATCACGGTTGTTAGCAATTTCTCACGCACGGACTAGACCTGTTATTTTAAGTAATTTGTGGTACAATAGAGGGAGTTTAATAAAGGAGAAAAGATGGTTTTAGAAAAGCAGTTGGGCAATGGTTGTACCTGGATAGACCTAGACCTCGGAAAGTTGAATAAACTAGAAGACCTTTCTGAAATCTACGGCTTGGACAAGGAAACCATTGAGTACGCACTGGATAGGAATGAGCGTGCCCACATGGACTACCACCGTGAAAGTGGGACGGTTACCTTTATCTATAATGTCCTAGATGTGAAAAAGGACAAGGCCTACTATGAGACTTTTCCCATGACCTTTATCGTGGAGCATCGTCGCCTGATTACCATTAGTAATACCAAGAACGCCTATGTCATTGAACAAATGACCCGTTATCTGGAGAGTCATGACACGCTTTCGATCTACAAGTTTCTCTTTGCCAGTCTGGAAATCATCAGCAATGCCTACTACCCTGTCATCGAGCAGATGGATAAGAGTAAGGACGAGGTCAATGGTCTCTTGCGTCAGCGAACAACTAAGAAAAATCTTTTTGCCCTTTCCGACTTGGAGACGGGTATGGTTTATCTTACTGCGGCTGCTAAACAAAATCGGATTTTGTTGGAGCATATTCAAGGTCATGCCTTGTATCGTAGTTTTGATGAGATTGAGAGAGAACAGTTTGATGATGCCATGATTGAGGCTCATCAGCTGGTATCCATGACAGACCTAATCTCTCAGATTTTACAGCAACTTTCAGCCTCTTACAACAATATTCTAAACAATAATCTGAATGATAATTTGACAACCTTGACTATCATTTCAGTCTTGCTAGCTGTTTTGGCAGTCGTGACAGGCTTTTTCGGAATGAATGTTCCCCTACCTCTAACAGATGAGCCCCATGCTTGGCTCTACATCAGTATAGCTAGTGCAGGGTTATGGATTGTTTTATCCTTGTTACTAAGGAAAATTGCGAAAAAAAGTTAAGAAAAGGAGCCAGAATGGCGATTGAAAACTACATGCCAGATTTTGCTGTGGAAGCAGTCTATGATCTGACAGTCCCAAGCCTGCAGGCGCAGGGAATCAAGGCTGTTTTGGTCGATTTGGACAATACCCTTATTGCTTGGAACAACCCTGACGGGACACCAGAGATGAAGCAATGGCTACATGACCTTCGGGACGCGGGCATTCGCATTATCGTAGTGTCAAATAACACCAAAAAACGCGTCCAACGAGCAGTTGAGAAGTTTGAGATTGACTACGTTTATTGGGCTCTAAAGCCCTTCACATTTGGGATTGACCGTGCCATGAAGGAATTTCACTATGAGAAAAGCGAAGTGGTCATGGTTGGCGACCAGCTCATGACAGATATACGAGCAGCCCACCGTGCAGGCATTCGCTCGATTTTAGTCAAACCCTTGGTCCAACATGACTCGATTAAAACGCAGATTAACCGAGCTCGTGAGCGTCGTGTGATGCGAAAAATCACTGAAATGTACGGACCGATTACATATAAAAAAGGAATTTAACTATGGAAGAAATTCTCTGTATTGGTTGTGGAGCAACCATTCAGACGACAGATAAGGCTGGTCTGGGTTTTACCCCTCAGTCGGCACTTGAAAAAGGATTGGAGACTGGCGAAATCTATTGCCAACGCTGTTTCCGTCTCCGCCACTACAATGAAATCACGGATGTTCAATTGACAGACGATGATTTCCTAAAACTCTTGCACGAGGTAGGAGACAGTGATGCCCTGGTGGTTAATGTCGTTGATATCTTTGACTTTAATGGCTCTGTCATCCCAGGCTTGCCACGTTTTGTCTCGGGCAATGATGTCCTCCTGGTTGGAAATAAAAAAGATATCTTGCCCAAGTCTGTTAAACCAGGCAAGATTAGCCAGTGGCTCATGGAACGTGCCCACGAAGAAGGTCTCCGTCCAGTTGATGTCGTCCTAACTTCAGCCCAAAACAAGCATGCCATTAAGGAAGTCATTGACAAGATTGAACACTACCGTAAGGGCCGTGATGTCTATGTCGTTGGGGTAACTAACGTTGGAAAATCAACCCTAATCAATGCTATTATCCAAGAAATCACGGGTGACCAGAATGTCATTACGACTTCGCGCTTCCCAGGAACAACCTTGGACAAGATCGAGATTCCGCTTGACGACGGATCTTATATCTACGATACGCCGGGGATTATCCACCGTCACCAGATGGCTCACTATTTGACGGCTAAAAACCTCAAGTATGTTAGTCCTAAAAAGGAAATCAAGCCTAAAACCTATCAGCTCAATCCTGAACAAACCCTGTTTTTAGGTGGTCTCGGACGCTTTGATTTCATTGCGGGTGAAAAGCAAGGATTCACAGCCTTCTTTGACAATGAATTGAAACTCCACCGTACTAAGCTTGAAGGTGCTAGTGCCTTTTACGACAAGCATCTTGGAACCCTTTTAACCCCACCAAATAGCAAGGAAAAAGAAGATTTTCCAAAATTGGTCCAACATGTCTTTAATATCAAGGACAAAACTGACCTAGTCATCTCAGGACTCGGCTGGATCCGCGTAACAGGCACTGCCAAAGTCGCCGTCTGGGCACCAGAAGGCGTCGCAGTCGTCATACGAAAAGCAATTATTTAAACACAGAAAGGAAAGGGTTGTCTTTATTAAGGCGAGCGTTGCGAGCCCGTAGAGAATACTTTTCGCCGTGGTGTCAGTTGGTACAAGTGATTGTACCAACTGCGGGAAATTTGAGACCATAGGCTCAAATTTTAGTCATGAAAGCCCGAAGGACTTTGCTAACGTCCGCCACCACTTTAGAAAAGTATAAAAAGAAACTCTTTTAAGAAATTATGTCATTAACATCAAAACAACGTGCCTTCCTCAACAGTCAGGCACACACCCTCAAACCCATCATCCAAATTGGAAAAAATGGTCTCAACGACCAAATCAAAACCAGCGTTCGTCAAGCACTTGATGCACGCGAATTGATTAAAGTAACGCTCTTGCAAAATACAGATGAAAATATCCACGAAGTAGCTGAAATTTTGGAAGAAGAAATCGGTGTGGATACAGTCCAAAAAATCGGACGCATCTTGATTTTGTTTAAACAATCTAGCAAGAAAGAAAATCGCAAGATTTCTAAGAAAGTCAAAGAAATCTAAGACCGAAACTCCAAATAACTGTTTTTATAGAGAAATAAAGGGGACTAGCCTATGACAATCGAACTATTGACTCCCTTTACCAAGGTAGAGTTGGAGCCAGAAATCAAGGAGAAAAAACGCAAACAAGTTGGGATTTTAGGGGGGAATTTTAACCCTGTTCACAATGCCCATCTCATTGTTGCGGATCAAGTACGGCAACAGTTGGGACTGGATCAAGTTCTTCTCATGCCTGAATACCAACCTCCTCACGTTGATAAAAAGGAAACCATCCCTGAACACCATCGTCTCAAGATGCTTGAGTTGGCAATTGAGGGAATTGACGGCCTAGTCATTGAAACCATTGAGTTGGAGCGCAAGGGTATTTCCTACACCTACGACACCATGAAGATTTTGACAGAGAAGAATCCAGATACGGATTATTACTTTATCATCGGTGCCGACATGGTTGACTATCTGCCTAAGTGGTACCGAATTGATGAACTGGTTGACATGGTTCAGTTTGTGGGGGTTCAGCGTCCACGCTACAAGGTAGGGACTTCCTATCCAGTTATCTGGGTGGACGTACCGCTCATGGATATCTCGTCCAGCATGGTGCGGGACTTCCTTGCCCAAGGTCGGAAACCCAACTTTCTCCTACCTCAGCCAGTGCTAGACTACATCGAGAAGGAGGGGCTCTACTGATGTCCTATCAAGACTATATCAACTGCTCCCGTGAGGCCTTGTTGGAAAAAATGGTAGAGTTTCTACCTGAAAAACGCTTAACCCATTGCTTGGGTGTGGAGCGTGCCGCTATGGAATTAGCTCAGCGCTTTGGTGTAGATGTTGAGAAAGCAAGTCTAGCAGGTCTTCTTCATGACTATGCTAAAAAGTTGTCAGATCAGGAATTTCTAGCCTTGATTGACCGTTACCAGCTAGACCCTGACCTCAAAAACTGGGGCAATAATGTCTGGCATGGTATGGTCGGAATTTACAAAATTCAGGAAGATTTGGATTTGCATGATTCTGAAATTCTGCGAGCCATTGAAATTCATACAGTCGGAGCTGGTCAAATGACAGACCTAGATAAGGTCATCTACGTCGCAGACTATATCGAGCACAATCGAGCCTTTCCTGGAGTAGATGTGGCGCGTGAGATTGCAAGTCTATCGCTCAATAAGGCGGTGGCCTACGAAACAGCTCGTACCGTGGAGTATCTAGCTCATCAGGGATTCCCCATCTATCCCCAAACCCTTGAAACCTATAACGCCTTTGTGCACTATTTGAAAGAGGACTAAATGAAGACGGCTTTTATAATCATTGATGTTCAGAATGTTTTAGTAGAAACTGGGTTCCAGACAAAAAGTCTATTGGAAAAAATTTCTTATTTACAAAACCAGGCTAGAAGCAAGAATATTGAAATTATCTATGTTCAACATATTGAGAACTCTGAAGCTCAAACATCAGAAGATTGGCAGTTATCTGCGCTTTTAAATCGAAAACCTGCTGAAAAGGTCTTTCAGAAGAAATATAACAGTATTTTCAAAGAAACTGGCTTAAAAAAATACTTGGATAAGCAGGGGATTGAAAAATTAGTTTTATGTGGTATGCAGACAGAATATTGTGTGGATACCTCTGTCAAGGTTGCCTTTGAATATGGCTATCAGCTTATTGTTCCAGAAGGTGCTGTCACAACCTTTGATGGGGATGACATTCCAGCAGAAACGATTAATGAATTTTATGAGGACATTTGGGAGGAGCGCTTTGCAGATGTTCTAGATTACAAACATATTTTCTAAAAAGAGGATTAAATGAACGAAAAAGAATTACTAGAACTAGTCGTGAAAGCGGCTGATGAGAAACGTGCGGAGGATATCCTCGCACTTGATGTACAAGATTTGACTAGTGTGACGGACTACTTTGTCATCACTAGCTCAATGAATAGCCGTCAGTTGGACGCTATCGCAGCTAATATCCGTGAAAAAGTAGCTCAAGCAGGCTTTAAAGGTAGCCATGTCGAAGGCGATGCAGCTGGAGGCTGGGTCTTACTGGACATCGGTGCTGTTGTCGTGCATATCTTTTCAGAAGAAATGCGTGCCCATTATAATCTAGAGAAGCTATGGCATGAGGCGAATTCAGTAGATATTTCAGAAGCTCTTGCTTAGAAGATGAACTCAGTTGTAGTCAACTGGGTTTCTTTGCTTATTTTAGAAAAATTGATAGAAAGGTAAAGGGCTAGTGGTGTTTACCATGGAGCTCTTAGTATCATGATTATGGCGACTTATGAAACCTTTGCGGCGGTCTATGATGCGGTCATGGACGATAGTTTATACGACAAATGGACGAATTTTTCTCTGCGTCATTTGCCTAAGACCAAGGAGAGAAAGAAACTCTTGGAATTGGCTTGTGGGACAGGAATTCAATCAGTGCGCTTCTCTCAGGCTGGTTTTGATGTGACTGGACTTGACTTGAGTGCGGATATGTTGAAGATTGCGGAGAAGAGAGCAACTTCAGCCAAGCAAAAGATTGCTTTTATAGAAGGTAATATGCTGAATTTGTCCAAGGCAGGGAAATACGATTTTGTCACGTGTTATTCGGACTCTATCTGCTATATGCAGGATGAGGTGGAAGTAGGGGACGTCTTTAAGGACGTGTACAATGCGCTGAATGAAGAGGGAGTTTTCATCTTTGACGTGCACTCGACCTACCAGACAGATGAAGTATTCCCTGGCTATTCCTACCATGAAAATGCGGAAGATTTTGCCATGCTTTGGGATACATATGAGGACGAAGCTCCTCACTCCATCGTGCATGAGCTGACTTTCTTTATCAAGGAGGCTGACGGTTCCTTTAGTCGCCACGATGAAGTACATGAGGAGAGGACTTATGAGATCTTGACCTATGATATCTTGCTGGAACAGGCTGGATTCAAGTCCTTCAAACTCTATGCAGACTTTGAGGATAAGGAACCAACAGAAACTAGCACCCGTTGGTTTTTTGTGGCGCAGAAGTAGGAGAACATCATGACCATCACAGGTATTATCGCAGAGTTCAATCCTTTTCATAATGGCCATAAATACCTGCTGGATCAGGCAGAGGGACTGAAAATTGTTGCCATGTCAGGGAATTTCATGCAGCGTGGAGAGCCTGCTATTGTGGATAAGTGGACAAGGGCCCAGATGGCGCTGGAAAATGGCGCAGACTTGGTAGTGGAATTGCCCTTTTTAGTCAGTGTTCAGGCAGCTGATTTCTTTGGTCAAGGAGCTGTGGATATCTTGGATCGCTTGGGCATTGATAGTCTAGTTTTTGGGACAGAGGAAGTTCGAGATTATCAGAAAATCGCTGACTTATACACAGAGAAAGGTGCTGAGATGGAGAAATTTGTGGAAAATCTGCCTGATTCCCTTTCCTATCCCCAGAAAACCCAATCTATGTGGAAGGAATTTGCTGGTCTTGATTTTTCAGGTAATACCCCCAATCATGTTCTTGCTCTGGCCTATGCAAAGGCGGTTGCAGGACGAAATATCAAGCTGCATACGATTCAGCGTCAGGGGGCAGGTTACCATTCTGTGAATAAAGATGTGGACTTTGCCTCGGCGACAGCCCTCCGTCAACATCAGAAGGACCAAGATTTCTTAGAACGCTTTATGCCTTCTGTTGCCCTATTTGAGCAGGCCAGTAAGGTGATCTGGGAAGACTATTTTCCCTTGCTCCGCTATCAAATCTTGTCAAATCCCGACCTAACCACCATCTATCAGGTCAATCAAGAAATGGCTGTGCGCATTAAAGAAGCTATTAAACCAGCCCAGTCTGTAGAAGAGTTGGTCGAGGCGGTTGCGACCAAACGTTACACCAAGGCGCGTGTCAGACGCCTATTGACCTATATTTTGGTGCAGGCTAGAGAAAATGTCTTGCCAGAAGCCATTCATGTCCTTGGATTTACTGAAAAAGGCAGGCAACATCTCAAGTCTCTGAAAGGACAGGTCAATCTAGTCAGCCGAATTGGCAAAGAACCTTGGGATGCTATGACCCAAAAAGCAGACCAGATTTACCAACTAGGAAAGCCAAGTATAGCAGAGCAAAATTTTGGAAGAGTGCCGATTAGAATAGAAACAAGCTAAGTCTACCGAAAGGTAGGCTTTTTGAGATTTTTTACGAATAATACTCTTCGAAAATCAAATTCAAATCGCGTCAACGTCGCCTTGCCGTNNTTTTCATTGAGTATAAATAGATGGAAAAGAAAATCTTGTACAAGTTCCTGACAATTTCTTTCTTTTCGTGTATAATAGTGGAAAAGAGCTAAAACGAGGTATGGTTATGGAAGCAGTCCTTTACTCAACATTCCGAAATCATTTAAAGGACTACATGAAGAAGGTAAATGATGAATTTGAGCCTTTGACGGTGGTCAATAAAAATCCAGATGAGGACATTGTAGTTCTTTCAAAGAGCGAATGGGACAGTATTCAGGAAACCCTGAGAATCGCTCAAAATAAGGAGTTATCAGACAAGGTTTTGCGAGGAATGGCTCAAGTCCGTGCTGGAAGCATTCAGGTCCATGTGATTGAGGAGTGATGAATGCTACTCAAGTTTACAGAAGATGCGTGGGCAGATTATTGCTACTGGCAAAACCAAGATAAAAAAACACTAAAAAGAATCAATAAATTAATCAAGGATATTCAACGCGATCCATTTACAGGAATAGGAAAACCAGAGCCACTCAAATATGATTACCAAGGAGCCTGGTCACGGCGTATTGATGCAGAAAATCGCTTGATTTATATGATGGATGGAGATAGCGTGGCTTTCTTGTCCTTTAAAGATCATTACTAAGTCTACTGCGAAGTAGGCTTTTTATTTTTTAAATTTTTATTAGTAAGTTTAAGATAAAGTTTTTTGGAAAATGACAGAATCCCTAATACAAAAGACAAAAACTCAGAAAAGAAAGTTAGTATATGAACTTCGATCTTTACCCTTGAATTCGCTTTATAACTCTTAATTTGTGGTATAATGAAGAGAATTGTAAATCATAAAAACAGGGGAAGTAAATGTCTAATTTTAAAGAAAAACTACCGATATTCCAGTCGAACGATGTTCAGATTTCAAATGTAGTCAATGCAGTTTGGTCGATTGCGAACACCTTACGTGGAGCTTATCGTTCGGATAAGTATCGAGTGATGTAATTAAAAATTGGATGAGAAGAAAAGATACAATTGAGTTTCTTGGTTTATGGAAAAGCTTAAACAACATGAATTTCAATTCGGTCGAATTCGACCGAATTAAATCGGAAGCTGGATATAATTCATTTACATTGTCTCCTAAGAAATGGGTAGAGAAAACTGGAGCAATCGGAATTATCTCAAAAGGTGGAAGATATGGTGGTGCATTTGCACATACAGATATTGCCTTTGAATTTGCTTCATGTATTTCTGCTGAATTTAAGATGTATGTAATTCAGGATTACAAAAGACTTAAGTCAGATTAAAATTCTAAGATATCATTAGGCTGGAATTTGAATAGAGAAATTTCTAAGATTAACTACAAAATTCATACAGATGCAATCAAAGAATATCTCTTAAAAGATCTTACCAACGAACAGTTGTCTTACAAGTATGTAAGTGAAGCAGATATGATCAATGTTGTTTTATTTAACAAAAGAGCTAAACAGTGGCGTGAAGAAAATAGGAACAATTAGTACAACACTTGTAGTAGTTGCGGGAGTAAGTGCGGGTGTGCTTGGAGGAAAATTTGACTTTAAATTTCCTAAAAAGATTTAATGGAGAGTAATAAATATGAAGTTTAAAAATTATCTATTTGATTTATATCCTTATTTTCCCAAAGGTTTTTCATTATATAATAGAAAGGATCCTGATGTATGTAGTAAGGCGTTGTACGATGATTTATGTAAGATGTTTTTTGATGATGATTCAAAAGAAAAACTTAAAATAACATCTGTATGTAATAAATGCCAAAACTTTGGAAATGGAGATTTTTATACTTTATTTATTGATAAGGATAAGTATTTATTATCAAGTGATTATATAGGAGCCTCTATTTATTGGGCAAGAAAGGCAGGATTAAACGACAGAATAATTTTAGATCATTTGAGTATTTCAAGAACAATAGGTGGACACATTCTTTTCCCTAGAGGTGGTGGAAAATCAGAAACCGTTAATACAGCTAGAGGTGGAAAACCTAGAATCAAGAATGGAATTTATAAAGGATATTATGATCGTTTTGATTTAACACTATATGCTATAAAAGAATGGTTTGCGGGAAATAATAATTCAAAAATAGATTATGCTATAGAGAATTACCGTGAATGGTTTGAACTATTTTTTGATGATGATAATTGTAAAAATTGATTTGAGAAATTTGTCGAGTTTTTTAAGTTAGAAGGATTTATATATGAGCAAAATAAAATTATAGATTTAATTAAATCAGATTTAGAGAACAATCAGGTTGTCTTTTTAGATAAAGAAGATATTAGGATTGCTAGCACAGAAGAAGAATATATAAGATATATGAAAAATCTTAATATCATTATTCTAGAAAGAACTAAAAAAATATTATTATAAATATTTCAGCACCAGTTAAATAAAATGTGCGTTTTCTTTATCAAAAAAATTAATAAAAGAGGTTACCAAGAGGGATAAATTTTAAGTGTAGGGGGAATTTATCCTTTTTGCTTTTGAGGTAGAAGAGAAATCTATTGAATTATCCTATGAATATGTAGATGATGGATATAGTGGTTCTAATTTTGAGCGACCAAATTTTAAGAATATGATTGATGACCTGAATAAAGGAAAGTTTTCTATCATTATGGTAAAAGATTTATCTCGTTTCGGCAGAGAGTATATCGAGTCAGGAAAGTACTTACAAAAGATATTTCTTGAAAAAGGTATTCGCTTTATATCTGTAAATGATAACTATGATAGTGATAATGCGGATGTTAGCGATATCCATTTAAGGTTTGTGAAAATTACTTTTTTATGGTAGAATGTAAAAGAATGTATGTCATTCGGAATAACAATAAAATGAGGTAAAAACATGGAAATCATGTCGCTTGCGATTGCTGTTTTTGCCGTCATCATTGGTTTAGTCATTGGATATGTCAGCATCTCAGCTAAGATGAAATCATCTCAGGAAGCTGCAGAGTTGATGCTTTTAAATGCTGAACAAGAAGCAACTAATTTACGTGGACAAGCTGAGCGTGAAGTGGATTTACTTGTTAATGAAGCCAAACGTGAAAGCAAGTCTCTTAAAAAAGAAGCACTATTGGAGGCCAAAGAAGAAGCCAGAAAATACCGTGAAGAAGTGGACGCTGAATTCAAATCAGAACGTCAAGAACTCAAACAAATCGAAAGTCGTTTGACAGAGAGAGCTACTAGCCTTGACCGTAAGGACGACAATTTGACGAGTAAAGAACAAACACTTGAACAAAAAGAACAAAGTATTTCTGATAGAGCGAAAAACCTTGATGCGCGTGAAGAGCAATTAGAGGAAGTCGAAAGACAAAAAGAAGCAGAACTAGAGCGTATTGGTGCTCTGTCTCAGGCAGAAGCACGAGATATTATCTTGGCACAGACAGAGGAAAACTTGACCAAGGAGATTGCCAGTCGTATTCGCGAAGCTGAGCAAGAGGTCAAGGAACGTTCTGACAAAATGGCCAAGGACATCCTGGTTCAAGCTATGCAACGTATCGCTGGTGAATATGTAGCGGAGTCAACAAACTCAACGGTTCATCTGCCAGACGATACTATGAAGGGACGCATTATTGGTCGTGAAGGTCGTAACATTCGTACCTTTGAAAGTTTGACAGGGGTCGATGTGATTATCGACGATACACCAGAAGTGGTGACCTTGTCAGGATTTGATCCGATTCGTCGTGAGATTGCCCGTATGACTATGGAAATGTTGCTCAAGGATGGTCGTATCCACCCAGCTCGTATCGAAGAGTTGGTTGAGAAAAACCGTCAAGAGATTGACAATAAGATCCGTGAATACGGTGAGGCTGCTGCCTATGAGATTGGCGCACCAAACCTTCATCCAGACTTGATGAAGATTATGGGTCGCTTGCAATTCCGGACTTCATATGGCCAAAATGTTTTGCGCCATTCGATTGAGGTTGCTAAGTTAGCTGGTATTATGGCCAGCGAGCTTGGTGAGAATGCGGCTCTTGCCCGTCGTGCTGGATTCCTTCACGACATCGGAAAAGCCATTGACCGCGAGGTTGAAGGTAGCCACGTTGAAATCGGTATGGAATTGGCACGTAAGTACAAGGAACATCCAGTTGTGGTCAATACGATTGCTAGTCACCACGGAGATGTTGAAGCTGAGAGCGTCATTGCAGTTATCGTTGCTGCAGCAGATGCCTTGAGCGCAGCTCGTCCAGGTGCTCGTAGTGAGTCTCTTGAAAGCTACATCAAGCGTCTCCATGATTTGGAAGAAATTGCGAACGGCTTTGAAGGGGTACAAAATAGCTTTGCCCTTCAAGCAGGACGTGAAATTCGTATCATGGTCAATCCAGGAAAAATCAAGGACGACAAAGTCACAATCTTAGCTCACAAAGTTCGTGAGAAAATTGAAAACAATCTCGATTACCCAGGAAATATCAAGATAACCGTGATTCGTGAGCTTCGTGCAGTAGATTATGCTAAATAATAAAAAACTGAGGTCAGTGAAATCTGACTTCAGTTTTTTTGAAGTACGACGGGCATGTGGTGCATCTGAGGTGTAATACTCTTCGAAAATCTCTTCAAACCACGTCAACGTCGCCTTGCCGTACTCAAGTACAGCCTGCGGCTAGTTTCCTAGTTTACTCTTTGATTTTCATTGAGTATAAGTCCTTGGTGGGCACCTGCTACCGGTGAACCCAATAGCGATTCCCAAGCCTGACTATCGTGAGGTAGCGGATTAAAACGGTCTGGGGATAGACCGTTTTAAGTCTGACGCTGGAAATAAGAATCGTCAGAGGAAGGGATAGCGAAATCGTGGCTCTACGAACAGGAAGGTGATAGTAAGGCGTATATAGCGGATAGGGGGGGCGCGAAACCTTAAAGTCCAAAAAGGTAGTCGTAACCTATATGCGTAAATCACGAGAGTAATTGAATTCGAACTAAGATTTATCTTTTTCCACTGTAACCTTTTAACGTCCTCATGTCTAGTCTAAACGAGGAAAGATGTAGGACTTATCCCGTGAGCTCTGTCGCTAGAAAGAGAA
>NZ_VMKV01000071.1:0-4312 GCF_013276335.1 Streptococcus sp. 2100
CACAACTGTCAAAGTCCCGGGATTCAGCGATGAAAAAAATGATAAAAGTGTCAGGATAAGTGTTGACTAATTTTATCAAAGTGGTATAATGTAGCTGTGATAGCTGTGATAGCTGTGATAGCTGTGATAGCTGTGATAGCTGTGATAGCTGTGATAGCTGTGATAGCTGTGATATTATAGTTGCTTGAAGCTTAAGGGTGACCTAGTATCATCTCCTATCATTTACTCACTAGTAAGAATCACGGTGCTGTTTCTAGCTTCACTCTCTGAAGGAGTGGGAGTTGGGAAACTTATTTTTTATTATATCATTAGTCTTCTTAAGGAGGTAACATGGAAGATAAATCGAATTCACTCAGTAGGGTAAAGCGCCATCAACGCGAAAAAGTCTTGCGCTTCTCTATTCGTAAATATAGCTTTGGTGCAGCTTCTGTTGCGGTTGCGGCTCTTATGTTTATGGGGGCCAACGTTGTGAGTGCAGATAGCCCAAGCCAAAACACGTCGTCATCGGCTACTGGTCTAGCTAGCCCGAAAGATGGGGAGCAGTCGTCTGAAGCAGGGCAGGCAAGGAATGAAAATCAAGCCGAAGTAGCCAGTGAGCCTTCAGAAAATAAAGAAGCTCAACCTGCTGAAGAGAAAGCTGCTACAGTTGATAGCAGCCGCTTGAGCAAGCTAGTGGAAGAGGTAAGTGCTCTTCTTTCTACCGACTCGAAGCACGATTCTTCAGTTGTAAGTCCTATTAAAGAGCGACTTCAAAAAGGGAAAGAATTATTAGCCCGTGCTGATGCAGGTCAAGGGGATCTTGACAGTCTTGCTGAGGACTTGGAAAAAGACTTGGCAGTCTTATCAAGTTCTTCTAAAGAAGAAAGTCAGCCGCAGGCAAGTGAATCAGCGGATAAAAATGCCTCTTCTGAAAGGAGCGACCATAAGGAGGAGGGTTCAGACAGGGCTGCTTCTGCATCTGGAGCAGAAGATAAACCTAAGAGATCTAGAAGATCTAAGAGGGCTCTGGAATCTATCCCGGGTACTGTTAACGAAGGTGCTTTGTCTGATGTAAGATACTTTGCTTCTGTTGACCCATCTACTAACGAAGGTAAAAAGACAAGAAATAATGATGAAGATTTTACTAGGGATAAGACAGTAATCAGAGCAAATTATAAGGAAGAAAATGGACAAAAATGGATGGTCTACGATGTCTTCTTTAATAACGATGGAAAACGTATGGTGGAAAGGTCATATCAGCAACAGTATTATTTCCAAGGACCTTTTAATATCATGAATCTTAACGGCGATGGAACTTATAAGTCTGATACAATAAAAGACTTGAGTTTCACACGATACAAGAAATATAATGCTAGAAGGCTTTCTGATGGGAATATCGGATTTCAACAATATGGAAATACAGTCAAAATTGATAAACCGTGGGAACAGAAAGCTTATATCTTTGATAATGATAATGTCAGTTTGTATGATCCAGCTTCAGGGGTAACTAGAGATAATCAGCGTGGTTATGTATTCAAGAATAACGAATACGACACTTTTCTAAATACTCTCACAAAAAAAGAAAACGGTAAGTATCCAAACTTATCATATTATTTGGGGATTAAGGTTGGAGCACAAAGTATAGATTATGCTGTTCATATGCATGTGAAGATTAGACTTAAAGACAATGTGACTGAGGAGGAGGCAGCTAAATACGGTCATGTCTACGCTGCCACGACAACATTTGGAAATACGACTAATCAGTCTTATATTATGGCGGCAAAGGGTGCTAGGTTAGAAACGACCACAGAGGCAGAAACCTACCCTATCCAAGGTAGTTCACATACCAAAACGGTGGGAGATAGTCTTCCAAATACAGATAACCCTGTAGCTGATAACTATGTCACTTCAAAAAGTGGTAAAGACTTCCCACCAAGAATGACTTGGAGCTGGCAAAATGATCGTAAACCAAGTACAGATCAAGCTGGAGTCTTTACTTATAAAGTAATTGCCAGATATGGGGATGGTTCATCATCAGAAGATGCTAACTCAGGCTCAGACGGAACTGTTAAGCTTACAGTTAAACCTAAAAAACCGACTATTACAACAAGTTTAGAGAACAAAAAAGGCTTAACAAATCAACAAATTACTGTAAATGTCGGAAACGGAGTGCCAAATGGTTCAACAGTTAACCTTTACGATGGAACTAAGCTGATTGGAACTGGAACAACTGATGGAGAGACTGCAACCGTTACAGTTACAGAAGCTCTACCAGGAAACCCTATTACAGCTGAAACAGTAGTTACTAATACTAATGGAACAGTGACTTCAGAACGAAGTGAGGCCGTAACACCGACAGAATCACCAGACACACAAGCCCCAACCTTGACCATCACACCAGCAAGCCAAACGGTAACAGAAGGTGAATGGGTAACATTTACAGTTACAGCAACAGATGATAAGAAGGCTAAGCTGGATGTTAGTGATTTTATAACCCAACCAAAATATAGTAACAGGCTTACTACAGCGCAAGCATTTGTAGAATCAAAAGGAAGTACAGATACTAAACAAATCAGAAAAATCACCCTTAAAGCCCTACCAGAAGATGTTGGTAAAACACATACATTTACCTTCAAGGCTACTGATGATGCAGGGAACCAAGCAAAACCTATGACCTTTACTTTCACTGTCACAGCTGGTGATAAGACGGGGCCAACCATTACAGCAGCAGATGCTACAGTAACTAAAAACGAACCAATTACTCCAATCCCTGTAACAGCTGTAGATAATACAGGTGGTGTTGGCTTGCGTGATAATAATCCAATAGAGGTAAGCAATTTACCACAAGGATTAAAATATGAAAATGGCAAGATTACAGGGACTACGAATGCTGCGACAGGATTCTATACTGTAAAAATTAAAGCATATGATAAAAATAATAATTCTTCAGAAAAAACAATAAAAATCACTGTTGAAGAGCAAGCTAGCAAATATAATCCGACAGGAGAAACATTAACAGTTCCGTATAACCATAACATTACGGATGATGAAGTGAAGGCAAAAGTACAAAACTTTGCTCCAGGAACTTTAACGGTACAAAGTAAACCGTCAACAAATACATCAGGTAATGTAGGAAATGCGGTAGTGAAAGTAACATACCCAGATGGTTCACATGATACAGTAAATATTCCAGTAGTTGTAGGACGTCCAAATAAAGATGATTACACACCGAAGTACAATGATGGTAGTGGTAAACCAGGAGCATCAGTAGACATCCCAGTAAGTGAAGCGAACGGAAAAACCATTCCATCAGGCACAACATACACAAGCTTAACACCAGGAGTAGTCACAGTAGATGACAAAGGAAAAGTAACCGTAACAATTCCAAAAGATAAACAACCAGGTGATGAAATAACAGGAAAAGTTCTAGTAAGATATCCAGATGGATCAGAAGAAGAAGTCCCAGTCAAAGTAACGGTAACAAATCAAGATAAAGATGATTACACACCGAAATACGAAGATGGAAATGGCAAACCAGGAACTAAGGTGGAAATTCCATTAACAGAAGAGAATGGTAAGAAAATTCCAACAGGAACAACCTTCGAAAGTGACCAACCAGGAGTTATCACAGTAGATAAAGATGGAAAAGTTACTGTCACAATTCCAGCAGATAAGAACCCAGGAGACAAGATTACCGGCAAAGTAACGGTAACCTATCCAGATGGCTCGAAAGAAGAAGTTCCAGTAACGGTTACAGTAGGTGAACAAGATAAAGATATCTACACACCGAAATACAATGATGGAAATGGCAAGCCAGGAACTAAGGTAGAAATTCCATTAACAGAAGAGAATGGTAAGAAAATTCCAACAGGAACAACCTTCGAAAGTGACCAACCAGGAGTTATCACAGTAGATAAAGATGGTAAAGTCACTGTCACAATTCCAAAAGAAGCTAAACCAGGAAACAAGATTACCGGTAAAGTAACGGTAACCTATCCAGATGGCTCGAAAGAAGAAGTTCCAGTAACGGTTACAGTAGGTGAACAAGATAAAGATATCTACACACCGAAATACGAAGATGGAAATGGCAAACCAGGAACTAAGGTGGAAATTCCATTAACAGAAGAGAATGGTAAGAAAATTCCAACAGGAACAACCTTCGAAAGTGACCAACCAGAAGTTATCACAGTAGATAAAGATGGAAAAGTTACTGTCACAATTCCAGCAGATAAGAACCCAGGAGACAAGATTACCGGTAAAGTAACGGTAACCTATCCAGATGGCTCGAAAGAAGAAGTTCCAGTCAAAGTAACGGTAACAACACCAGCTCGTA
>NZ_VMKV01000072.1:0-2664 GCF_013276335.1 Streptococcus sp. 2100
ACCGTCTCCGTCTGTATCTACTGTTTCATTAGGTCCTACTGCAACATAGCGAGGATATCTTGAACGAGGCTGTACAATTCCAGCTACGACAGGTAATTGTGAAGCCACTACCCCATCTTGAACATCCGCTTCTATTTCCCACTTGTAAGCATTGTGAGAAAAATTTTCCCATGAATTGATACCAAACAGTAACTGATTTTTTTCTTTCCACTCAGTTGGAATATCGGAACCTGAACCAACCTTTCCTATTTTTTCCCAAAATTCATTCCATTTTCCTTCGTTTCTAGGGTCAAAATCAGGATTGAAAACTAATTCTCTTGTCGCACCAGGAAATTCATGCACTCCCAAATCGTGCACTAATTTCCACGGCAATCCCCCTCCCCCTGTTTTTCCATCAGAATTATAAGTTCTAATCCTAACCGTCCGATGATCCAAACCAGTTGGTAACCAAGCAGTAAGTCCTGGCCTAGCCCAGTATTCATAATTTTTATTGAAAAGTATTGTATATTTTACATGCTTGCCATTTTTTGATATCTCAGTTCTTACTTGTACTGATTGCTTAGCATACCCAACTTCTCTAGGTGTATCCCCAAGATAAGTCACATTATCTACCGTTTCAAAATGAGCAGAAACGGTAGATATATCACTGCCTAAAAAGGAGAGTCCTACCAACACAGAAGCCGCGCCAAATTTAAATTTTCTGAGAGAGTAGCGAAAGGCTTTCTCTCCACCTTTTTTCTTATTTTGTATCAATTTCAACAATTATTTTTCTCCTTATGTTCTAAGTAATTCTTTCTGTGAACTCCAAGGCCAGCCAGCTTTTTTCTGACTTCAGAAAGCCTCAAGTGTAGCCGTCTGCTTCCTGAGTATCAATGATGGCAAAGACTCCTACAGGGCAAAAAACATGCTCTGGATAGTCCAAGCCTGGTAATAAGCAGAGGTACCAACGCCTGTAGATACATACCAGGTGCTCCTTCATCGCTCAAACCGCCATTATGTTGGATGACAATCCTATCGATAGCTAAACGATTGTCATCGCTATTCATGATTTCTTCGTCGACATCAGCGATAAGACCTGAAAATAAATCACCATTTATCCGTTTTGTTTTCACCTTAATCACCTCCTAGTTATCTTCCTTTAGGTGTTGAAACATTGAAATCTGCACTCTTTCCATTTCTAAAAAACCATCTACTAGCTACTCAACCACATCCGTACTGGTTAGACCATAAGCTTGTTTAACAGTCTCCGTCTAAACTGAGTTTTCTTTCAAATGCACCGAGACAAACTCAAGTTTCAAGGAAGTTCCTGTCTTTTAAGCACAAAAAACAAACCGGACCTTGAGTTGTTTTACGCTGTAAATTCCATTTTTTCATACTGCTTTCCAGTCAGGCTATTCTTTCCCTGACTATAGGTTTTCTTTTACCCCCTCGATTTTTCTTGCATTGGAGTGGAGTTTCCGCAGGCACACCCGCTTCTTTAGACTGGATGCCTTCCCACTTGATTATTTCGTCAGAGATTATCCCTTCACAGATCTTGACAAAGAATGTAAAAGGCTTGCTTTCACCTGCGTATTTATTTCTCAGTCAGACACTGGTAGAGAAACTTTTCTCGTTCTAAAAGTTGCGCTGCCTTCTGATAGGATATCCAGTGTTCCTTGCTATTATAAATACCAAGCAATCCCTCACAAAGCAACCCCATGCTTGAAAGCACAACAGAGACAAGGCGATAGTAATCGCCCGGCATGGGAATGGCACAAAAAATCGCAATCAAAAAACCGGAAACAATCTCAGCAATCTCCAAGACCTTGTAGCGTCTGCGATGCTGGAAACTTTTCCCCTGAAAGCAGGTGATTTGCTTTTCCAATCACTCTGTCATATAGACTTCTTCTGGTGTCATATAGAACTCCTCTCTGTTTTGTTTACCACTATCATAATAATACATAATAGAAAGTGAATCAACTTGTAGATTGTAAAACTAGACTTCCTGCAAAACTAGAATCCTAGTTCACGGTTGATAATGCCAGCAATCAAATTCATTCGTAATCCGAAGCGTTTACGATGATTTCGATAGGTTGTTGAAATCATTGTAAACGTTTTTACTTTGGCAAAGATGTTCTCAACCTTGCTTCTCTCCTTAGATAGCGCATGGTTATAGGCTTTCTCTTCAGCTGTTAGCGGCTTGAGTTTGCTGGATTTACGTGGAGTTTGTGCTTGAGGATATAGCTTCATAAGCCCTTGATAAGCACTGTCAGCCAAGATTTTACCAGCTTGTCCGATATTTCTGCGACTCGTTTTGAACAACTTCATATCATGACAATAGTTCACAGTGATCTCCAAAGAAACAATTCTCCCTTGGCTTGTGACAATCGCCTGAGCCTTCATAGCGTGGCATTTCTTTTTACCAGAATCATTCGCTAATTGTTTTTTTAGGGCGATTGATTTTTACTTCCGTCGCATCAATCATTACCGTGTCCTCAGAACTGAGAGGAGTTCTTGAAATCGTAAAACCACTTTGAACAAGAGTTACTTCAACCCATTGGCTCCGACGGAGTAAGTTGCTTTCGTGGATACCAAAATCAGCCGCAATTTGTTCATAAGTTCGATATTCTCGCACATATTGAAGAGTGACCATAAGAAGGTCTTCTAGGCTTAGTTTAGGTTTTC
>NZ_VMKV01000073.1:0-12444 GCF_013276335.1 Streptococcus sp. 2100
ATTTATTCCATCTACTTCGTAAGTAAGATAATCTTTGATTGGTCGTGGAGAGCCACCTCTGACAATTTCAACCAATGTAGAAAACCTCACCCACTCCCAAGTATCAGGAATATCATAAGGAACATCAATTTCTTGAGTACTTCCATCAGCAAACTTCCCATAATGTTTCCCATCATCACCACGAAATATCTCAGTTTCCTTTTTATCTCGTTTGATTTTTCCTTCACTGATAAGTTTTTCTTTTTCAGCTTTAATTCTCTTTAATAATTCACTTGCAGGTTCGTCATTGGGATTTTGCGGCACTAATTTCCCTTCCATCGCTCTTTGGAGAATACTTGCTTTAAGTTGTTCTGGTGTCATTATTTGTCCTCCAACAACTGCAAAATATCAGCTAATACATTATCAATCTTATGATTTAAAGTTGCTCTTTCCGCTTGATAATTCTGAATCAACTCAAAGGGATTTAAGATTTCCTCTTCCTCTTTTGGAAAGCCACACTGGTCTAAATTATAATTCAACTCAGCCAATTCACTAGGTGTAAATGATTTAGATTTGTAGAACTTACCTTCCAAAATCTCTTCACGATTTTCCCACCAGTCACGAACAGGATTGAAGTGTTCTGACTTCATCGGCTTAGTTTTCGAGAAATTTTTATAACCATCTGGCATATCTAAACGATAAAACCAAGTTTCTTCTGTTTTCTTTGTTTTATCAAAGAAAAGAATGTTCGTATGGATTCCTGTATACGGTGCAAAGACACTATGAGGCAACCTAATAATCGTATGTAAGTTGAACTCATCTACCAGTTTTTGTTTCAAGCGAGTTTTTACACCTTCACCAAATAGAAAACCATCAGGTAAAATAACTCCAACACGACCATTTTCTTTCAAACGATACATAATGACAGCCATAAATAAATCAGCTGTTTCAGAACTCCGTAATTCTGCTGGAAAGTTATTTTTTATTGTTTCTAATTCTGACCCTCCAAAAGGTGGATTCATCATAATAATGTCAAATTTTTCATCATCCGTATATTCACGAACATTTTTCTCCAAAGTATTTCCATGAACAATTTTAGGGTCATCAATTTCGTGAAGAAACAGATTTGTAACTGCTAAAAGATGAGGAAATGCTTTCTTTTCAATACCAAAAACAGCTGTATTATATTTTTTGGTATCTTCACTAGTTTTACGTTGACTACTTAAACGGTTCAGAGTCGAAGTCAAGAAGCCTCCTGTTCCGCAAGCAAGGTCTGCCATTGATTCTCCAAGTTTTGGGTCAAGAACTTCGGCAATAAAATCAGTCGCTGCACGTGGCGTATAAAATTCTCCTGAGTTCCCAGCATTTTGAATATCTTTAAGAATTTTTTCGTAAATATCATTAAACGAATGACGATCTTCAGGGCTATTGAAATCAACTTCATCAATAACATTGATGACTTGGCGTAACAAGACGCCATTTTTCATATAGTTGTTCGCATCTTCAAAAGCTGATTTAACAATCGTTTTTCGAATAGGCATATTTGAAGTTATTTCAAGCTCTTTCAACTCTTTGAATAACTTGTTATTGACAAAATCAAGTAATTCATCGCCTGTCAATACCCGTTCCCCATTTTGAGCATGAGCCCAATTTCGCCATTTTAATTCCTCTGGGATAATTGACTCATACTCGTCTTCTTCTAATTCCCAAACCATTTCACGGCTATCATAAATTTTTAAGAATAATAACCAAGACATTTGCTCAATACGTTGAGCATCACCATTAACACCAGCATCGTTTCGAGTGATATCTTGAATTCTTTTTACAAATGATGTAATTGACATACTTTCCTTTCATTAAGCTACTGTAAATAGCTCTTGCTCCAATTCTTTAATTGCTTGTAAATATCGTTTTTTATCTCCAAAATAAGTATTGATGATTTTGAAGGTTCCACCATATATCTGAAATTCTGGAAGTTTTAATGTTTCAATGCTTTCGAGTTCTCCAATACCTTTATCCATGTATTTGTTCAGTAAAATTTCCAAAACAGCACGCGCTTCCTCACTATATTTATATAAATATCCGCTTTGTTTGAGCTTATTGATACGTTCCGTTTTGGTTAATTCTTTTTGACCATAGGCAAGTTTTAGGAGTAAATCAAAATCATCGATTTCTTGTTCTGATATTCCCTCCGACTCTCGAATAGCATCTAGATAAACTCCTTTTTTATAAAGTTCGTCTAAGATAAGCTTCTTTTTATCCGCCGTATGCCAAACTGTGATAAAATCGTTCAAAGTGGCGTAGCTACCTAAGATATTCTTCCGAGTGTAGTCGGTCAGGCTTTCGGTAATCAGTTTCCCGTTTTCATCCAATACTTGAACAGTAGAATTAAGAATGGTAACCTGCTTGTCTGTAACGATATATTTTTCTACTGGGTCACCACCTTCGTTTACAAAACCAGGTGTAGTACCATTGTTTGTTTTTGCGCCCGTTTCCAGAACCTTCACTGGTTCACCATCAAAATCAGGGTCAGCAAACAAATTGGTAACATTTCGAAAATCAATAATCGTAAAAAATTCTTTCCCCTTTTGAGGATAAAGACGTGTGCCACGACCAATAATTTGTTTAAATTCAGTCATGGATTGGATATTAGAGTCTAAAACAATCAAACGACATGTTTTAGCATTAACTCCTGTCGTTAATAATTTAGACGTTGTTACAATAGCGGGAAAATTAGAATTGACATCCATAAAGTTATCCAGTTGAGCTTTTCCTTCAGCGTTGTCACCAGTTACTTGCATGACATAACGATAGTCTTCTTGGACTAAGTCTAGATTCTCTTTTACAAGTGCAGCACGCATTCGCTCGGCATGGTCAATATCAACACAAAAAACAATTGTTTTATCAAATCGTGCATTGCTTTGCTTCATATAATCAGAAACAAACTTGGCAACTCTTTGCGTTCTATCATCAATGACAATGGTTTTATCAAAATCTTTCCTGCTGTAGTACCTATCTTCTATTAATTGTTCGTTAGCATCAACTTTTCCAGTTTCTGGACGATAACCATCCACATCCACATCTAAATTAACCCTCATAACACGATATGGAGCCAAAAAACCATCCTCTATTCCCTGTTTTAAACTATAAGTATAGATTGGCTCACCAAAGTATTCCGTATTGGAAGCATTCTTGGTTTCTTTAGGAGTAGCGGTCATCCCAATCTGTGTCGCAGAACTGAAATAATCAATCACCTTACGCCAGTTACTGTCTTCCTTAGCTGAACCACGGTGCGCTTCATCAATTACGATTAAATCAAAGAAGTCTTTGTCAAATTTTTGATAATGTGTCTCAGTTCCATCTTCACCAGTTAGTTGCTGATAAAGCCCTAGATAAATTTCAAAAGAATTTAATTTTTCAGGAGCAGTCAAAAGTTTTGGTGTAATTTTCGTCATTACCTTTTCGAATGGTCTAAAGTCTTCAGCCATCGTTTGGTCTACTAAGATGTTTCTATCTGCTAAGAATAAAACTCGTTTAGCCAAACCAGCTTTTCGAAGGCGATGAATAATTTGAAAAGCCATGAACGTTTTCCCCGTTCCTGTTGCCATCACAAACATTACTCGTTTTTGTCCTCTGGCAACTGTTTCAATAGTACGGTTGATAGCTATTTGCTGATAATAGCGTGGCGTTTTCATTGAGAAGGCGTCTGTATAGTATGGAGTTGAGATAGCTTCTGTAATTTCGTACGTCAATCCTTTTTCCTTCGTCATACGAGAAAATAATTCTTCACGAGTAGGGAATTCGTCTAACTCCAGCTCACGTTCTTCTCTCGTGATACGGTCGTGTTCAATAAAGCCATCACCATTCGAAGAATAAACAAATGGAACATCTAAAATCTCTCCGTATTCAATAGCTTGTTGTAATCCTGCTCGAACGCTGTGTTTATTATCCTTTGCCTCAACAATTGCAATTCGAGTTCCAAATTGGTAATACAGTGAATAGTCTGATTTTTTTCCTTCTTTACGACGAGCCTTATCTCCTCTAACCTCAATTCGACCATCAGTGAAGTATTCTTCGTAAGCGATATGCTCACCATTTTTCCATCCTTTGGATACAATAGCAGGAGTGATGAAATTTGCTTTAATATCCTCCTCACTCATTTCTTTCTTAGACTTTATAAACTCAACCATATTGAACCCTCCGCATTCTAAAAATCTACTTCTCCATAAAATAAACTATCAGAACAAATTATACTTCTATTATATCACACTTATAAAAATACTCTGCTAAATTGTTGAAAATAAGTATGCAATATACTTTCGCATCGCGTCAGATTATCTCCGCATAACACCGCTATTTTCCGCTGTTTTCGGCAGGCGACTTATTATCATTCTATAAGCACTTTCAGTCGGGCTGGTGAGATATTTTTCAAAAATAAATAATCACATTTAAACATTTTGAAAGTATAAAATATCTACATCAGCCGTTCAAAAACTGGCGTAAATTTTGCTATAATATTTTCGTTTAAATAAAGATTTTTTTATGCCAAAAGGATTTTAACAATGCGGATGCTTCCTATTTTGCTTCTCTTTTTAGCTCTACTACCGTTTTTCTCAAAGTTTGTCACTGGAGGTAGTTCTTTCAGTTGGGAAGTGTTTTTGATTTTCATAATAGATTGGGTTTTATTGATAGTTTTTGCGATTCAGATTTCTTATATTTTTTGGAGATTGAGTCAAAAGTGGAAAGAATTATCTAATAAATAACGCTAGGCATGTTGTCTAATTTTGGGGTAAGACAATGAATAGCAGAGTAGAATTTCGGATTTTCACCATTGTTGATTTGGACAAGAAAGAAGAATATTTACATGAGATGCATTTGAAAGGTTGGAGGTATAGAACTAGTCGTTTTGGTTTGTTCTATCTTGACCAATGTCAACCAGACGATGTCATCTACCGTATCTATGATTCTAGATTTCTTAAAAAATATAAGCATGAACTGCAAGATTTTAGAAATAGAGGTTGGGAATTGATAGGAGCAGGTTTTTGTTCGATTCTTCGTAAATCGGCTTCTGATATACTTTCAGAGGATCAAGTCTATATGAGTAATAATCTCAGGTGGGAAGTTATGCGATATAGACTTCGTTCATGTGCAGCTACTTTCTTAGGAGGTTTTGTTGTTTGTATGAGTTTGTTTCGAGAAGAACTGTCGCAATCTTTCTTTGTTATTTTTGCTCTATATGCCTTTATGATTTCTTATCTAATCTATGGTTATTTCAGACTAAAAAGTAAATACCGAGTAGATGGAAGGCAGGGTTCTAGGTCTTCAGACTGATTTTTAGCACTCTTGATAAAAGAGTGCTAATTTTTTGAATTTTTATCTTGACATTCTCTTCTAAGGGTGTATAATAGAATCATAAGTTAGCACTTGAATGTATCGAGTGCTAATTTATCAGACAGAGAGGAGTGATGAGATGGTTACAGAGCGTCAGCAGGATATTTTAAATCTGATTATTGACATCTTTACCAAAACGCACGAACCTGTCGGATCCAAAGCCTTGCAAGAGTCTATTAACTCTAGCAGTGCAACCATTCGTAATGACATGGCGGCTCTAGAAAAGCAAGGTTTGCTTGAAAAGGCTCATACTTCAAGCGGTCGGATGCCAAGTATTGCTGGTTTTCAGTACTATGTAAAACACTCACTGGATTTTGATCAACTGGCTGAAAATGAGGTATATGAGATTGTCAAAGCCTTTGATCAGGAATTCTTCAAACTGGAGGATATTCTGCAAGAAGCTGCTAATCTACTGACAGACCTGAGTGGCTGTACGGTAGTGGCACTGGATGTTGAGCCGAGCAGGCAACGTTTGACAGCCTTTGATATCGTTGTTTTGGGGCAACATACAGCCTTGGCAGTATTCACCCTAGACGAGTCGCGAACGGTTACCAGTCAGTTTCTGATTCCAAGGAACTTCTTGCAGGAAGATTTGCTGAAACTGAAGAGCATCATTCAGGAACGTTTCCTCGGTCACACCGTTTTAGATATTCACTACAAGATTCGGACGGAGATTCCGCAGATTATCCAGCGTTACTTTACAACAACGGACAATGTGATCGATCTCTTTGAACATATCTTTAAGGAAATGTTCAACGAAAACATTGTGGTGGCGGGCAAGGTTAATCTCTTGAATTTTGCCAATCTAGCAGTCTATCAGTTCTTTGATCAACCGCAAAAGGTGGCTCTGGAGATTCGTGAGGGGTTGCGTGAAGATCAGATGCAAAACGTCCGTGTTGCAGACAGTCAGGAGTCCTGTCTAGCTGACCTAGCTGTGATTAGTAGCAAGTTCCTCATTCCTTATCGGGGAGTTGGAATTCTAGCCATTATCGGTCCAGTCAATCTGGATTACCAACAGCTAATCAACCAAGTCAATGTGGTCAACCGTGTTTTGACCATGAAGTTGACAGATTTTTACCGCTACCTCAGCAGTAATCATTACGAAGTACATTAAGATTGAAATCATTAAAGGAGGCGAAAATGGCCCAAGATATAAAAAATGAAGAAGTAGAAGAAGTTCAAGAAGAGGAAGTTGTGGAAACAGCTGAAGAAACAACTCCTGAGAAGTCTGAGTTGGACTTGGCGAATGAACGTGCAGATGAGTTCGAAAACAAATACCTTCGCGCTCATGCGGAAATGCAAAATATCCAACGCCGTGCTAATGAAGAGCGTCAAAACATGCAACGTTATCGTAGCCAGGACTTAGCAAAAGCGATTCTCCCTTCTTTGGATAACCTTGAGCGTGCACTCGCGGTTGAAGGATTGACAGACGATGTCAAAAAAGGATTGGAGATGGTGCAAGAAAGCTTGATTCACGCTTTGAAAGAAGAAGGAATCAAAGAAATCGCAGCTGACGGTAAATTTGACCATAACTACCATATGGCCATCCAAACTCTCCCAGCAGACGATGAACACCCGGCAGATACCATCGCCCAAGTTTTCCAAAAAGGCTACAAACTCTATGATCGCATCCTACGCCCAGCCATGGTAGTTGTTTACAACTAGGCAATTCTGACGGTAGCTAAAGCAACTCGTCAGAAAACGGCAATCGCTATGGCGTTTGCCTAGCCTCCTTATTAACTCGTCGTCGAAATAAAATCGATTTCGACTTCTCGTGTCGCAATTTACATAATAGAAAACTTGTCCGAAACGACAATAAACTATGAAGAAAGATAAGAGGCAAGCCGGAGGCTTGCAAGGAAGATATTTCCCGCCGTGGTAAAAGTTTCAGTAGCTTTTGCTACTGAAACAGGGGATTTTTGAGACAATAGGCTCAAAAATAAGTGATGAAATCCCGAAGGGAGTTGCTCACGTCCCCACCACTTAAGGGAAATATAAAAAAAGAAAATTAACTAACAAGGAGAAAAACACATGTCTAAAATTATCGGTATTGACTTAGGTACAACAAACTCAGCAGTAGCAGTTCTTGAAGGAACTGAAAGTAAAATCATCGCAAACCCAGAAGGAAACCGCACAACTCCATCTGTAGTCTCATTCAAAAACGGAGAAATCATTGTTGGTGACGCTGCGAAACGTCAAGCAGTTACAAACCCAGATACAGTTATCTCTATCAAATCTAAAATGGGAACTTCTGAAAAAGTTTCTGCTAATGGAAAAGAATACACTCCACAAGAAATCTCAGCTATGATTCTTCAATACTTGAAAGGATACGCTGAAGACTATCTTGGTGAAAAAGTAACCAAAGCAGTTATCACAGTTCCTGCTTACTTCAACGACGCTCAACGTCAAGCAACAAAAGACGCTGGTAAAATTGCTGGTCTTGAAGTAGAACGTATTGTCAACGAACCAACTGCAGCAGCCCTTGCTTACGGTTTGGACAAGACTGATAAAGAAGAAAAAATCTTGGTATTTGACCTTGGTGGTGGTACATTCGACGTTTCTATCCTTGAATTGGGTGACGGTGTCTTCGACGTATTGTCAACTGCAGGGGACAACAAACTTGGTGGTGATGACTTTGACCAAAAAATCATCGACCACTTGGTAGCAGAATTCAAAAAAGAAAACGGTATTGACTTGTCTACTGACAAGATGGCAATGCAACGTTTGAAAGATGCAGCTGAAAAAGCGAAGAAAGACCTTTCTGGTGTAACTTCAACTCAAATCAGCTTACCATTCATCACTGCAGGCGAGGCTGGACCTCTTCACTTGGAAATGACTTTGACTCGTGCGAAATTTGACGATTTGACTCGTGACCTTGTAGAACGCACAAAGGTTCCAGTTCGTCAAGCCCTTTCAGATGCAGGTTTGAGCTTGTCAGAAATCGACGAAGTTATCCTTGTTGGTGGTTCAACTCGTATCCCAGCCGTTGTTGAAGCTGTTAAGGCTGAAACTGGTAAAGAACCAAACAAATCAGTAAACCCTGATGAAGTTGTGGCTATGGGTGCTGCTATCCAAGGTGGTGTCATCACTGGTGACGTTAAAGACGTTGTCCTTCTTGACGTAACACCATTGTCACTTGGTATTGAAACAATGGGTGGAGTCTTCACAAAACTCATTGACCGCAACACAACAATTCCAACATCTAAATCACAAGTCTTCTCAACTGCAGCAGACAACCAACCAGCCGTTGATATCCACGTTCTTCAAGGTGAACGCCCAATGGCAGCAGATAACAAGACTCTTGGACGTTTCCAATTGACCGATATCCCAGCTGCACCTCGTGGAATTCCTCAAATCGAAGTAACATTTGACATCGACAAGAACGGTATCGTGTCTGTTAAAGCTAAAGACCTTGGAACTCAAAAAGAACAAACTATTGTGATCCAATCTAACTCAGGTTTGACTGACGAAGAAATTGACCGCATGATGAAAGATGCAGAAGCTAACGCTGAAGCAGATAAGAAACGTAAAGAAGAAGTTGACCTTCGTAACGAAGTAGACCAAGCGATCTTTGCGACTGAAAAGACAATCAAGGAAACTGAAGGCAAAGGATTCGACGCAGAACGTGACGCTGCCCAATCTGCCCTTGATGACCTTAAAAAAGCTCAAGAAGACAACAACTTGGACGATATGAAAGCAAAACTTGAAGCATTGAACGAAAAAGCTCAAGGACTTGCTGTTAAACTCTACGAACAAGCAGCAGCAGCGCAACAAGCTCAAGCAGGAGCAGAAGGCACACAAGCAACAGGAAACGCAGGCGATGACGTCGTAGACGGAGAGTTTACTGAAAAGTAAGATGAGTGTATTGGCTGAAGAATATCTAAAAAATACACGAAAAGTTTATAATGATTTCTGTAATAAAGCTGATAGTTATGAGTCTGCAAAAGATTTTATAGATAATATTCCAGCAGTATATTTGGCTAGGTATAAAGCAATTATTTTAGCTGAGCATGAAAGTTGTGTTAAAAATGATGAGGCGGTAAGGAATTTTGTTACTTCAGTATTGTTGTCAGCGCTAGTATCAGCACTAGTATCAGCAACCATACAAAAACCAGAATTTATAATATCGTTTATAATGGGCATGATTTGGGTTGTCGGTGTATTCCTTCTAATCTATTGGAATTTTATAGCAAATACTAAGAAGAGACAAAAATATATAAATATTTCTGTACTTATAGGATATTTAAAATCAAAATAAAGTTAATTTACTTATTTGCAGAGGTTGCAACCCAGCCTCTGTTTTTCGATAAAAAGGGACGGAATATCATTTGTTTGGGTTTTGTCTCATCAATATGAAAGAAAGGAACAAATGTGTTCAGGGAATTGAACACGGGTTCCCAAATTTCTTACTTAATATAACAGAAAGGAATTGAACCCGACCTAAATTCTCGGAAAAAAGATAAATCTGTCTAGGAGCATCGCTCCAGCGTCAGATTTCCTATTTTTCAGTCGAATTTTACGGTCTTGGTATCTTGTATGAACAATACTGAATTTTATGATCGTCTGGGGGTGTCAAAAAACGCTTCGGCAGACGAGATCAAAAAGGCTTATCGTAAGCTTTCGAAAAAATATCACCCAGATATCAATAAGGAGCCTGGTGCTGAGGAAAAGTACAAGGAAGTTCAAGAAGCCTATGAGACTTTGAGTGACGACCAAAAACGGGCTGCCTATGACCAATATGGTGCTGCAGGCGCCAATGGTGGATTTGGAGGCTTCGGTGGTGGAGCTGGCGGTTTCAATGGGGCAGGTGGCTTCGGTGGTTTTGAGGACATTTTCTCAAGTTTCTTCGGCGGAGGCGGTGCTTCACGCAATCCAAATGCTCCTCGCCAAGGGGATGACCTCCAGTATCGTGTGAACTTGACCTTTGAAGAAGCTATTTTTGGAGCTGAAAAAGAAGTTAAATACAACCGTGAAGCAAGCTGTCGTACATGTAATGGCTCAGGTGCTAAGCCAGGAACCAGTCCAGTCACTTGTGGACGCTGTCATGGTGCTGGTGTCATTAACGTCGATACGCAGACTCCGCTTGGTATGATGCGTCGTCAAGTAACCTGTGATGTCTGTCATGGTCGCGGAAAAGAAATCAAAGATCCATGTACAACATGTCACGGAACAGGGCATGAAAAACAAGATCATAGCGTACATGTCAAAATTCCTGCTGGTGTGGAAACTGGTCAACAAATTCGCCTAGCTGGTCAAGGTGAAGCTGGATTTAACGGTGGACCTTATGGTGACTTGTACGTGGTTGTTTCTGTGGAAGCCAGCGATAAGTTTGAACGTGAAGGAACTACTATCTTCTACAATCTCAACCTCAACTTTGTCCAAGCAGCTCTTGGTGACACAGTAGATATTCCAACTGTTCACGGTGATGTTGAATTGGTTGTCCCAGAGGGAACTCAGACTGGTAAGAAATTCCGCCTACGTGGCAAAGGAGCTCCGAGTCTTCGTGGTGGTGCAGTTGGTGACCAATATGTTACCGTTAATGTCGTAACACCAACAGGCTTGAACGATCGTCAAAAAGCAGCCTTGAAAGAATTTGCAGCTGCTGGTGATTTAAAAGTCAATCCAAAGAAAAAGGGCTTCTTTGACCATATTAAAGATGCCTTTGAAGGAGAATAATACTCTTCGAAAATCAAATTCAAACCACGTCAGCGTTGCCTTGCCGTACTCAAGTACAGCCTGCGGCTAGCTTCCTAGTTTGCTCTTTGATTTTCATTGAGTATAAACAAAAAGAGCCGAGTGGCTCTTTTTGTTTATAGATTTTTTAAGACTTTCCTTAAGTAATGACGGACGGTAGCGATCTTCTTCGAAGTTCCATACCTAAACTTTGAGCCTAGGTCTCAAAGTTTCCGGACGAGTCTGAGACAAAAAGATTTTGATTTCAGGAATTCTTTATTATAAATTTTAAAAATCGATAGATTAGATAAAAAAGCGAACAAGACAGAATTCTGAGTGTCAGATAACTCGTTTTGTTCGCTTTTTATATTGAAGATTAGACTTTTATCCCAGACTCGTTTTCAGTACGGCGGAAAATCTTCGATTTAGTTGTGAAATGGTGAATGATACTCTTTAAAAATCTCCTCAAACCACGTCAGCGTCGGCTTGTCTACAACCTCAAAACTGGTGTTTTGAGCAGCCTGCGCCTAGCTTTCTAGTTTGCTCTTTGATTTTTATTGAGTATGAGTTGCCTAAATTATGATGTATAGTTGATGGGATATAACTTGTTTACGTTTTAAAAAAGAGCCGACTGGCTCTTTTTACTTATCTTCGATTTCCTGTGTTTCTTTAATCACAGCTAGTCTAGTCTGGATATCCTTTTCCAAGACCTTAAACTTGTAAGTCAGGTCTTCTTGATATTCCTTGATGAGTTCTTTTTGCTGGTCAATGATTTGTAGGCTGTTTTGGATAATATCCACATCGTCCTTGATAGCTTGAACGCGGTCAGTGGTATTCAAGACTTCATCTGTGATGGTTTGGCGATTTTTTGTGAGCAGATAACTTCCAGCTGCAGCTCCTGCAAATAGCAATAGATTGGATAATTTCATGGCAACTCCTTAGGCATTTTTGATGGTTTCAGCGACTTGAGCGAGTTTGTCAAAGTCTGGTTCGTGGGCGATAAAATCAATCTTAAGGTCATCGTCCGCACTGTAGCGAGGTACGAGGTGAACATGGGTATGAAAGACGGTTTGACCTGCGACTTCTTCACAGTTAGCAATGATATTCATACCAGTAGCCTTGGTAGCTTTCATGACTTTTTGAGCTACTTTTGGTACTTGGGCAAAGAGTTGGCTGGCGCTAGTAGCATCCATTTCTAAAAGATTACGATAGTGTTCTTTTGGCACGACCAAGGTGTGTCCTGGTGTCACTTGAGAGATATCAAGAAAGGCAAGAACCTGCTCATCTTCATATACTTTTGAAGCAGGAATTTCCCCTGCGATGATTTTACAAAAAATGCAATCTGACATAAAATCTACCTCTACTGTACTGAATTTTGATATAATCCCGACTTTATCACTT
>NZ_VMKV01000074.1:0-6916 GCF_013276335.1 Streptococcus sp. 2100
CTCTTGGGAAAGGGGAACTAATGAGAATCACAACAGGCTCATTCGGAGATGGTTACCTAAGGGAACTAAGAAAACGACTCCCAAAGAAGTCGCATTCATCGAAAATTGGATTAATAACTATCCTAAAAAATGCTTGAACTACAAATCACCCAGAGAAGACTTCTTCATGGCTAACTTGAACTTGAAATTTGGCAAAAGAGAATCAAGATTACTCCTGATTCTCCATTTTTATGCAATATCAAATTTCAATTGGCCTGCTTTGACACCAATCTTAAGTGTGCTGCCTGCCACCAAATCTCCCTTAAGAAGAAGTTCTGCCAACTTGTCTTCCACTTCTGTTTGCAGGGTTCTGCGAAGTGGACGAGCTCCCATCTCTGGGTCATATCCTTGATTTGCCAACAATTTCAGTGCAGAAGCTTGTAATTTCAAGTCAATGCCTTTTTCAGCCAAACTTGCCACTAAAGGTTTGACCATAATCTTCACCACTTCCTGCATATGGTCACTAGACAGGCTATGGAAGACCACCTTTTCATCAATACGGTTGATAAACTCAGGTCTATAAGCCTTTTTCAGCTCTTCAAACATGCGTTTTTCCATATTTTCCTGGTCAAAACGAATATCCTTAGCTCCAAAACCGACGGTCTTGTCATCCCGAAGGGCTGTCGCACCAAGGTTTGACGTCATGATGATAATGGTATTTGAAAAGTCAACCTTGCGGCCCTTGCTATCGGTCAAGACACCATCATCCAAGACCTGCAAGAGCACATTAAAGATATCTGGGTGGGCCTTCTCTACCTCGTCAAAAAGGAGAACGGAATAGGGTTTGTTGCGAACCTTCTCGGTCAACTCCCCACCTTCTTCATAACCCACATAACCCGGAGGAGCTCCATTGAGACGGCTGGCTGCAAATTTCTCCATATACTCACTCATATCAAAGCGGATAAGGGCTGATTCGTCATCAAAGAGAACTTCTGCCAAAGCCTTGGCCAATTCGGTCTTCCCGACACCTGTGGGTCCTAGGAACATAAAAGAACCAATCGGACGCTTGTGACTGCGAATCCCTGACTGATTGCGGCGAATAGCACGGCTAACGCTTGAAACTGCTTGATCTTGACCGATGACACGCTTGTGTAGTTCAGCTTCCAAGTTCAGGTATTTCTTAGCGTCAGTCTGAGTCAGTTTTTGGACTGGGATACCTGACAATCGACTCAAGGTAGTCAAAATATCAGACTCTGTTACCAAGTCTTTATAGACAGGCACTTGCTCTTCTTTTGCGATTAGCTGAGCTGCCTGTTTCCACTTGCCATCCATCAAGGCCTTGTCAGCTGGACTCAAGCCTGAATCGTCTACTTTTACATGCTTAGCCTTATTTTGCACTGTTGCTGCTGCTTCATCTAAGAGGTCTATAGCAGAGTCTGGCAAATGGCGACTAGTCAAGTAACGATGGGCCATCTTAACGGCTGTTTCGACCGCTTCATCTGTGATTTGCACACGGTGATGTTTCTCATAAGTCGCCTTCAAGCCTTGCAAAATGGCCATGCTGTCTGCCACACTTGGCTCTTCAATCGTCACTTTAGCGAATCGACGAGAAAGGGCCGCATCTTTTTCGATGTGTTTTTGGTATTCTTCCTGAGTGGTGGCACCAACCGTTCTCAAAGTTCCACGCGCCAAGGCTGGCTTCAAAATATTGGCCGCATCCAGAGTCGAGTCAATCCCGCTACCAGAACCCATGATAGTGTGGAGTTCATCGATAAAGAGAATTACTTGGCCATCTTCCTCAATATCCTTGATGATATTATTCATACGCTCTTCAAAGTCACCACGGAAACGTGTACCTGCAACGACATTCATCAAATCAAGCTCCAACACGCGCATCTTAGCCATTTCCGCAGGTACATCACCACTAGCAATACGCTGGGCAAGACCAAGCGCCAGAGCTGTTTTCCCGACACCAGCATCCCCGACCAAGACAGGGTTGTTCTTAGTCTTACGGCTCAAGATTTGAATCATACGCGAGATTTCCTTATCCCGACCGATGACTGGTTCTAACTTGCCAGAACGCGCTTGCTCTGTCAAATCATGCGTATAGTCCTCGAGACCACCACTCGGAGTCTGCGGCATGCCCATCATATTGGCCATAGAATTTTGTTTGTCAGCCACAGTACGATGGCGTTGACGTAAAGCCTTGAGGTCTTCACGAGTCCAACCTGCCCGTTCTTCTAAATTTCGACGAAGAGCAGCAATCTTGACCTGATCTTTCTTGTCTTCATAAGAAAAACCAGCCCTCTCCAAAATACGAGTCGCCAAGGCATTGCCATCATGCAAAATCGCATAGAGGACATGCTCTGTCCCTAATACCTTAGCATGGACCACTGACGCTACATACTCTGCTTCGTCAAAAAGAACCTGCAAACGACGGGAGAACGGCAACTCCGTAAAAGTTTCATACTGTCTATAGTCCGTTTCAGTCAGTTCCAAAGCCACCTCTTCTAAACGGTCCATCTCATATGGATAATCGTTTAAAGTCGCCCCTGCCACACTATAACTGTGATTGGACATGGCAATCAACAAGTGCCAAGACTCTAGGTAACCAGCTCCAAAATGACCAGCAACCATGTAGGCACTTTCGATACATTCATTCAATGCTTTTGAATAGTTCATCTTACTTCCCTTTTCTATCTACCTCTTGTATGACCTGGCGTAGCATGTTTGCACGAAGGACTGGAGCTTCTTCTCCTAGAACGCGATCCAAAGCTACTGATACTAGCAAATTCATCTCTTGCTTGGTCATCAATTCCTGCTCAACCAAAAGCTGGAGAATATCCTCATAAGTTTCTTGACTAACTCGCTCGCCAATCGAATAAAGAAGCTCTCGGAGCATTTCATGATGACTAGAAAACTCAATCCGTCCTATACGAATATAACCTCCGCCACCACGCTTACTTTCAACCAAGTAGCCTCTACTTTCCGTAAAGCGTGTCTTGATCACGTAGTTAATCTGACTAGGAACAACCTGGAAGGTATCTGCCAACTGACTTCGTTGCAACTCCACGATACCAGATTGATCTAAAATCGCCTTGATGTAGGCCTCAATATGATCCGATGTATTTTTAAATCTCATTACAAACCCACCTCTCTTTGAACCTTGACTATCTTTGACTATTATACCGAAATTTTCTCATTTTTAAAAGAAAAAGGGCGCTGGTAAAGGATAATCTTCACCAACTCCCTATTTTTCTACTTATTCTAAGCCTAATTCTGCCAAGATTTGACGTTTGTAGGCAATCTTTTGGACTTCCTTGTCCTCATCTTCAGACCAGTCTAGTTTAATTTCTGAAACAATCTGCCCAGGGCGATTTTTCAAGATATAGATGCGGTCGCTGAGATTAAGAGCCTCCTCTATACTATGAGTAATAATCAATGTTGTCAGGTGCAACTGCTTGTGAATCTCAAGGTACCAAGCGTGTAGTTCCATCTTGGTCATCTCATCCAAGGCGCTAAAAGCCTCGTCTAAGAGAAAGAGCTTGTGCCCGAAAAGGTAAGTTCGAAGCAAGGCTACACGCTGGCGCATCCCGCCACTGAGTTCATGAGGGTATTTATCTCTTACAGCTGTCAACTGGAAGGTCGCAAGAATTTCATCCGCCCGGGCAATGGCTTCCGCCTTATCCACTTTTTGAATCAAGAGGGGCAGAATGATATTTCCAAGCACCGTCTTGTGCTCCAAGAGCAAGTCCTTTTGCAACATATAACTCACGCGCCCCTTGGGATTTTCTTCACCATCCAGGACAATTCTCCCAGACTGGACTTCTAAAATCCCAGCGATTAGATTAAAGAGAGTGGTCTTTCCAACACCGCTTGGACCTAGGATAGAAACCACTTCACCTGAAGTCACCTGCAGATTGATGTCCTCTAAAATCCTCTCCCGACCATAGGCATAACTGACGTGTTCTAGTCTTATTTCTGTCATTATTTCACAAATTCGTTGGTGAAGCCTTTATCTGTCAAATCTTCTTTAAGGATACCATTTTCTTTATCCCATTTGTAGAAAGCATTCCAGCGAGCTGCATCAAATTGACCCCATTTTTCCTTGTCGCTTGCGTATTCTTTTGACAAGTATTTTTGAGATTCGATGACAAAGTCACGTTTTTCCTGAAGTTCAGGTGCATTCTTGATGAGGATATCAGCCGCTTCTTCTGGATGCTCCATAGCATATTGGTAACCTTTTTTGATGGCTTGGATGACTTTACGAGCTTCTTCTTTGTTATCTTTCAGATAGTCGTTGTTTGCGATGATAACTGGTGAATAGTAGTCAAACTCCTTGACATAGTCTTTCAAATACATGAAGTTAGCATCTACACCTTGAGATTTAGCAAGTATACCATCCCAACCGTAGTAAATCCAAGCAGTGTCAAAGACACCATTGGCAATAGGTGTGATAGAGTTTGAGTCGTTATTTGGTACTTTTTCTACCTTCTCAAAGTCCCCACCTTGTGATTCTACCAATGTTTTCAACATAGCAAGTTCAGTTGGGTCATTCCAAGTCCCGTATTTCTTACCAACCAAGTCTTTTGGACTGCTTACATTGTCAGATTTACGTGAGATGATTCCTGATGTATTGTGTTCAACAATAGCTGCAACGGCAGTGATTCCTGCTCCTTTTTCCAATTTTTTAGCCATGTAGTCTTGGAAATACACTGCAAATGGTGCCTTACCATTGATAACCAAGTCAGATGAGCTTTCTTCTGGTGGCAATTTCAAATCAACATCCACTCCAGCTTCTTTGAAATAACCTTTTTCCTTGGCAACATATAGCCCTGTGTGGTTAGTATTTGGTGTCCAGTCTAGGATAAAGTCGATCTTCTTGAGTTCTGCCTCTTTGTTATCCTTAGAAGCAGTTCCTTGACCACAAGCTACAAGCACGACAGCTACAAGAGCTGTTAAAACAGTTAAAAACACTTTCCATGTTTTCTTCATTTTGATTTCCTCTTTTCTTTTTTGAAACATTCTTATTCTACGAACGTTTCCATTTAATAACATATTTTTCACTGACATCAACCAGCTTCATACCGAGAAGACTGATAATCGATACCAGAATAATAATAGCAAACATGGTATCATACTGAAACAGTTTCTTGGACTGAATCATGTAGACACCTAGTCCTTCAAAGCCTCCCAACCACTCAGATACCACTGTTGTGATAAAGGCGTAGGAGACACTGACCCTCAGACCTGCATAAAAGTAAGGCAGGCTGACTGGAATTTTAAAATGCCACAGGATTTGCCAAGGCTTGGCCCGCATCAGACTAAACAAGGTCAGCATATCCTTGTCACAATGCCTAAAGCCGTCCAAAATACTGACGATGATAGGAAAAGTTGTTGTCAAGATAATCAAGACAATCTTGGGCAGAATCCCATAACCTAGCCACAAGACCAGAATAGGGGCTATGGCAATGGTCGGGATAGTCTGAACAACCACCATCATAGGGTAAATCAGGTCATTGAGCCAAGTCAAACTATCCATGAGCACAGCCATGAGACAGGCAATCAAGACTCCCAAAATCAGCCCCAGTAAAGCCACTCTCAAAGTCGCCCAGCTATGGTGCCAGAGAAATTCTCTATCACGCACAAAAGACTGGAGGATTTCAAGAGGTGTCGGCAGGATAAACTTGGGGAGAAGTTTAAGAAAACCTGCTAACTGCCAGATTGACAAGACTCCCAGAAAACCCAATAGACTAATGTGTCGTCTCAGCATACTTTTCAAGCTTCTCATCAATACTTAAAATCTCTCCTACATTTATTTTGACATTGGCAAAGACATTATCTGCCTCCTGCCCTGCCACTTCCAGCGCTTCTTTTAGAATGCGCATAAGCTCATCAAACTCCCCTTCCAAGACCGTTTCAAATGGTGTCACCACCATGGTCACTTCTTGAGCTTGCAGATAAGCAATGACCTGATCAATAACAGCTATCCGATCAATCCCCTGTGCTAGGGGTAAAACTTGCAAGGCGATGCTTGCTTTCATAAAAACCTCCTCTTCTCGTTTTCCTTTGACAAAAAGAAAAACCTTTACCATATATGGAAAAGGTGCAAAATCAGACTAAGTATCGTTCCCTCCGCTGGCATTACCCAGATCAGGTGCGGTCGAAGTTTAACACTTCCTCTCAGACTGTACACAGACTCCCATATATTATATGTATATATGATAGCGCAAAATAAGAAAAATGTCAAGGAAATTGCTTAATCGAGTAGGGGATAATCTTTAGCCCCTCTCACACCACCGTACGTGCCGTTCGGCATACGGCGGTTCAACTAACTTTTAACGCATGTCGTTCAAGGTAATAATCCAAACACGAAACCAGTCCACGTTTTTCAAGGACTGGTTTTGATATAGCACGTTTAGTACCGACTTCTGAGCTACTAATTGATAATGGTCACCCCAGCCAGATACCTTATCTGCTATCCATTTAGGAACTCCTAACTTAAGCAATCCCCATAGTCGTCTCGATTTCTTCTTCCATTGCTTCCAGATAATCACTCGTAGGCGAGTACGCAAGCGCTCATCTATGCTGGTGACAATACTTTCCATATTTCCCAATGAGAAATAGTTTATCCATCCTCGAATGGACAAATTCAGTTGTTCAATACGTCTTGTTAGGTCTATACTCCATTTCCTCTGTGTTAGTTTCTTCAATTTAAACTTAAATCTCCGAACACTATCTTGATGGGGACGACTTTTCCAACCATCTGATGATTTCCAGAACCCAAAACCTAAGTATTTCAGCTCTCTTGGTCTGGTAATCTTAGTCTTGGTCATATTTACTTTCAAACCTAGCCGTTTCTCAATAAAACGACTGACTGAATACATCACACGCTTAGCGGCTGCCTCGCTTCCGACCGTCATCACACAATCATCTG
>NZ_VMKV01000075.1:0-2508 GCF_013276335.1 Streptococcus sp. 2100
TCAGGTGATTCAGGTGATTAAAAATAATAATAAAGAGGTGACCTAAATGGGGAAGAAAAAGATGATTTTTGCTAGCCTAGCCAGTGCGGTAGTTTTAGGGGCTAGTCTTACTAGCGTTCAGCAATTGGCTGTAAAAGCTGATGAATCAAATACTACTAACACTAGCAAAGCATCCGAAAAATCTAAAAAGGATCTTGAAAAAGCGGAAGAAGCTAGAAAAGAAGCTGAAGCTAAAGTTGCTGAACTACAGAAAAAAGTAGAGGAAGCGAAAGCCAAAGCTGAAGAAGCTACTAAGAAAGCGAAATCCGAAGCAGATGAGGCTAAAGCTGCAGATGAGGCAAAAGCAAAAGCTGAAAAAGCTAAACAGGCTGCTGATGCTGAGCTAGCTGCTGCTAAAAAGGAAGAAGCTGAAGCTAAAGAAGCAGTGATGAAGGCGTTGACAGAACTTGAAAAGGCTGCAGAAGATAAAATTAATGCTAACGATGAGATTAAGGACAAAGCAGCAGCTATTAAAAAAGCAAAAGAGAGAATCGGTAAAGAAGATTTACTGAAAGCGATTGAAAATGGTCAAATCAAGGCTAGTGATGTTGTGAAGGAATTGCCAACAAAGGAAGATGAAAATCCAGTTATTACTAGCAAAGACTCTTCTCTTCCTGAAGAGATAAAAGCTAAAATCCAAAAAGCCCAGGAGGCTGATGCCAAACGTCCACAATCCGAAAAACTGCAAGACAAGGCGGATCAATTGGGGGATGAAATTGACTCTCTAACCAAGCAAGCTAATAAGGCCAAAGCCGAAGCTGAGAAAAAAGCTGCAACTCTGGTAGAAGAGGAGAAAAAACTAGAAGAAGCGAAAGCAGCTCATGAAGCGGCACAAGCTGAATTTGAAAAGGCTGCAGCACTGGCTGAGTCTTATAAAGATGATATTAATACTCGTGTTGACGACTTCAATGAAACTCTCAAAAAAGTAAAGGAAGCAAAAGCTAATGAACCAGAGACTTTGCTTAAAGATGAACTTATTGATGCATTTACTCAATTAGAGAAGGCTGAAGAAGCTAAAATTAATGCAGATGACAGTATTGAGGACAAAGCAGCAGCTATCAAAGAAGCAAAAGAGAAAATCGGTAAGGAATATTTACTAAAAGCAATTGAAAATGGGGATATTTCACTAGAGGAGGTTTTGAACGAGTTACCAACAGAAGATGCTAAAACTACATCTAGCAGTGAGATGGTGGTTTATGAGAAAAATTCGCTTCCTGAAGATAAACAGACAGAAGTTGATAAAGCTGAAAAAGCATACGAAGCACGCCCAGAGTCAGAAAAACTGCAAGACAAGGCGGATCAATTGGGAGATGAGATTGATTCTCTAACTGAGCAAGCTAATAAACTTAAAGCTGACTTTGAGAAAAAAGCTAAAGAACTTGAAAATAAACAAAAGGATACAGAAGAATATAATAAAGCCAAAGCTGATCTTGATGAGAAATATGGAGTTCTTGAAGCTTATAAGGATGCGATTGACTCTCGTGTTGACAAACTCAAAGAGACTCTTCAGAAGATAGAAAACGTTAAGACCCCAGAAGAGAAAAAAGAAGATAAAGCCAAAGCTGATCTTGAAGCAGCCTTGACAGAGCTTGAAAAGGCTGCAGAAGCTAAAATTAGAGAAGATAAGAGTATTACTGATAAGGAAGCGGCTATTCAAGCAGCTAAAGCAGCAATCGGTAAGGAAGATTTACTAAAAGCAATTGAAAGTGGTGTCCTCAAAGTTAGTGAGGTTGTGAATGAGTTGCCAACAGAGGAGGAGAGCTCTGTCTCTGAGAACAGTAACAATACAGTTGGTAGTATTAGCACACTTCCTGAAGAATTGAAAAAGAAAATTGAGGAAGCCACAAAAGCAGACAAGGAACGTCCAGAGTCAGAAAAACTGCAAGACAAGGCGGATCAATTGGGAGATGAAATTGCCTCTCTAACCAAGCAAGCTAATAAGGCCAAAGCCGACCTTGAGCAAAAAGCTAAAGCTCTGGAGGAACAAAAAAGAAAACTCAAAGAAGCGGAAGCAGCTCGTGCAGCAGCAGAAGCTGAATTTAACCAGGCGGATGCCCTTGTTGGATCTTACGCAGAAGATATTAATTCTCGTGTTGATGACTTCAATAAGACCCTTGAAGAAGTAAAGGAAGCAAAAGCTAAGGAACCAGCTAAAACGGAAGAAGAAACTCCAGCTCAACCCCAAGAAGAAGCAGATGCTAGAATTGCGGAGTTAGAGCAAAAAGCAGCAGAATCTAAGAAAACAGCTGATGATGCGACTGCTAAGGCTGAAAAAGAAAATAATGAAGCAAGAGCAGCTGAAAATTCAAAAGCTGAAGCTGAACAAGCTCAAACAGCTGCTGAAGCTGAACTAGAGAAGGCTAAAGCTGAGGCTGAAAAAGCAAAAGCAAAAGTTGAAGAGCTTGAAAAAGCAGAAAAAGCTAATCAGGAACCAGCTCCAGAAGAACCAGCTAAACCAGCAGACGGTTC
>NZ_VMKV01000076.1:0-25992 GCF_013276335.1 Streptococcus sp. 2100
AAGTGATAAAGTCGGGAGTATATCATATTTGCTTGGTTTTTTAAAACTTGAACCTGATCCTACTCATCACACTATACAAAAAGAGGCCGATAGGAACGATTTTCAGCCTCCTTGATTTTTTATAAATGAATGGAGTTCGTAAATTTGTCTACACTTACAACTCTGTTCGATTTTCAATAGCCCGTAAGAGTGTGACTTCGTCCGCATACTCGATATCTGCTCCCACAGCAAGACCTCGTGCCAAGCGCGTAACCTTGATCCCAGCTGGCTTGAGTAAGCGGGAAAGATACATGGAAGTTGCTTCCCCATCTGCTGTGGCATTGGTTGCTACGATTACTTCTGAAACCTCACTATCCATCAGACGAGTCATGAGCCCCTTGAGATTGATATCATCTGGACTGATACCATTCATAGGGGAAATGAGGCCATGCAAGACATGATAGAGCCCGTGGTATTCTTGGATATTTTCCATAGCTGCCACATCACGACTATCCTCTAGCACCAAAATCGTTGTCTGGTCACGAGTCGGATCGGTACAGATAGAGCAAGGGTCGTCGTCTGTCAAACGTCCACAAACGGAACAGTAGGTCAATTCTCTCTTAGCAGAAAGGAGATTTTTTGCAAATTCATTGACATCGTCATCAGACATCCCAATCGTATAAAAGGCCAAACGCGTAGCCGTCTTAATCCCGATACCTGGTAACTTAGAATAGCTGTCAATCAGCTTGGCAATGGGTGTTGGATAAAGCATAATTTCCTTTCTAGTTCATTGGATGGTATTTTTGATACAAATTGATAATATCACGCGCAATGGAAGGTCCTACACCATTTGTTAGATTGGTATTATGAGGAAAGACCACTGCAACAGCGATTTGGGGATTATCAGATGGAGCATAGGCCACCGCATTGGTATTGGTTGCTTCCTGACCATCTGCCACATAGCTTTCGGCTGTACCCGTTTTTCCGCTAATAGATACCAAGGCACCATTTGAAAAGGCACGTCCAGTTGTCAATCCACTAGTCCCATGAGCAACCTGATAAAAACCTTGGTGCAAGACACTCATATCGGAGTCGGATATATTGACCTTATTCATCTCTGTCGGTTGCAGTTGCTGAATCAAGTCGCCCAGTCCTCCCTTATCATTATTGCCATAAATGCCTTCAACAATACGAGGAGCCACACGAACACCATCATTTGCAATAGTTGCTACATACTGAGCCAGCTGCATGGGCGTATAGTTATCAAACTGCCCAAAGGCATTGGTGATGTAATTAGCAAAGCTATAGTCTTTGGGAACAAATCCAGTAGATTCATCTGGTAGGTCAATCCCGGTCGCAGAACCCAAACCATATTCACCAAAGGTTGAACGCAATTTCCCCATAGCAGACTCTAGATTACTGGTGCCGACAAACATATTGGGTTGGTAGGTCTGCCCCATAAGACCTAAGGCTGTTTGGACCATATAGGCATTAGATGAATACTCCAGAGCTTGGACTGCTGTGATAGGGAATGAACCGTAAGCCTGAGTATACTGAGTATACCAAGAATTGATGGGAGCTGAACCTTGAAAGACAATGGACTGGTCTGTCAAGGTCTGGTTTCCTGATAAGACTCCATTTTCCCAGCCAGAGCTGATGGTCGCAGCCTTGACAACCGAACCTGGGACAAAGACATTGGTTACCGTTCCCAAGGAATCAGGAGTCAACTCTCCCGTTTTCAGGTCATGTTTGAGTCCTGACATAGACAAAACAGCACCTGTTTTGGGGTTCAAAGCGACTGCATAGACGCCTTCAGAATACTTGGCTCCACCATTTCCTAGCTCGGAATTGAAATAACTTTTCAGCAAAGCATCCACGCTATCTTGGAAGGCCAAATCAATGGTCAGCTTGATATTGTTTCCCTTACTACCTTCCTCAATTGTATCCACGCTTTCCATATTGCCATATTTATCCAGATGGATTTCTTTTACCGATCGTTTTCCTTGTAAGGTCTCTTCATATTGCTTTTCCAAATAGGAGGTTCCAACCCGATCATTTAGAGAATAGCCTTTTTTAAGATAGGCTTCTGCTTCTTCCGCTGGGAGACCAGCTTTTTCACTGGATACACTCCCTACTATAGAAGAAAGGGAAGTTTCCAAAATCTTTCGATCCCAAGAAGTAGAAATACTAATGCCAGGCATCTCCTTTGAAATAGAGGCAATAACAGCTACCTGAGAATCATTTAGAGGATCTGTCGCAATGGTTCCTGTCGCAAAGTTTCCAACAGCATTTAACTGACTAAAAAGATAGATTTCTTTCTTTTCATCCTCTGTATAGTTTAGTTGACTTGTTGGGACACTATCGACCGCATTGTTATACAGTTCTGATTCGGATAGGCGATTGCCATCTGAATCCAAGCGTTTCTCACTTGGGAGAGCTTCCACTGTTTTTTTATAGATTTCAGGATCAGCCAAATAGTAATCAGCCAGCTGGCGTTCTGTCAAATTTGGCGAACTGATACTCACATAAGTCAGTAACTTTTTAGCTATTTCTTTTAAGTCTGTAGCCGTCATTTTATTGCTACGCGTAAAGGAAACAACCTGCTTTAACGTATTTTCTACCAAAGGTTTTCCACTAGCATCATAAATTTCCCCACGGGCAGAACTGCTTGTGACCTTGGTCTGACTAGCTGAGGCTAGCTTTTTTTCGTAAAAATCCTTGTTCAAAACCTGCATATACAACAAACGACCAATAATGGTCATAAAGAGTAAAATGACGATTGAAAACAATAAATTAAGCCGAATCGGAATCGAATGGCTGTTAAATTTTCTCATACAAATCAGTCTCATTTCTAATACTCAATGAAAATCAAAGAGCAAACTAGGAAGCTAGCCGCAGGCTGTACTTGAGTACGGCAAGGCGACGCTGACGCAGTTTGAATTGGATTTTCGAAGAGTATAATTAAAATCTTACTCTTAATTGTACCATAATTTGAGCAGAAAATTATGGAAAAGAAAGAAGCTTTTTTTCGTTTTTACAGTAAGATGCGTTTTTATTTATCTATCCTTATATTATGTGTTATAATGAAGTGTGACTATTCCCTGATCTAGTCTTCCAGTATGACTCATGTAAAGGAGCCTTCCCTATGGACAAACCAGATATCGCAACTATCATTGATTCCCATTTTGAAGAAATGACAGACCTAGAGCAAGAAATCGCTCGCTATTTTTTGCAAGCTGAAACGATTACAGATGATTTATCTTCTCAACAAGTCACCCAAAAATTACATATTTCTCAAGCTGCTTTGACCCGCTTTGCTAAAAAGTGTGGTTTTACTGGCTATAGAGAATTTATTTTCCAATACCAACATCAAATTGATAACCAAAATCTTCAGCTATCGACCCATAATCCTCTTATCCAAGGTGTTCTCAGAAGCTATAGCAATATGCGAGAGCAAACTCAGGAATTAATTAATGAAAATCAAATAGAACGAATAGCTAATATGATAGAAGATGCTGAAAGAGTCTATTTTTTTGGCACTGGAAGCTCTGGCCTTGTCGCTCGTGAGATGAAATTACGCTTTATGCGTTTAGGAGTTGTCTGTGAAGCCATAACCGATCAAGATGGATTTGCTTGGACTACTAGTATCATGGATGATAATTGCTTGGTTCTAGGCTTTTCACTATCTGGATCTACTCAATCTATTCTAGACAGCTTGTTAGATGCTAAAGAAATGGGGGCAAAAACAGTCCTCTTTACCAGCGTACCAAACAAAGAAAACCAACTGTATACTGAAACTGTACTGGTTGCTAGTCACAATCAATCATCCTATATTCAGCGTATCTCCTCTCAACTTCCAATGCTTTTTTGGGTTGATTTGATCTATGCTTACTTTTTAGAAATCAATCGAGAAAATAAAGAGAGAATATTTAATAGCTACTGGGAAAATAAAAAACTCAACGGCTATCGAAGACAAAGAAGAATTAGAAAATCCTAGTTTGGCATTGCCAAACTAGGATTTTTATTCGTCACTAAACATAACTCATCTAGATTCTGAGTCAGTCATATCTTGACTCTGTCTTAAATAATTTCATGTAATCACTTTTTGAAGGGAGTAAATAAGCAAACCTGACGGTATCCTCAACAATTGTATATAATACGATGTAATCCTTACTCAAGGTCAATCCTCTCGTTTGGTAGTGAGGATCTAATCTCTTCCCAAATTTTTCATCGGCATCAAATCCAGCTTGGGGGAAAATTTCCAGCCGGTTAATATCTTTCGCTACTTTTCGTCTCGCAGCCTCTACAGAACCAATTTCCTCTGCTATATACTGATATATTTTATCCAGACTATCAATCACTCTAGGGGAATACAAAATCCTATATTTTTTATAATCCATAGCGTGTCACGACATCCTCATCTGTCAAGTAATTTCCAGACTCAATCTTGGCATAACTTTCTTGAACTTCTGCTTGTAATTGTCTAAACAAATACTCCTTCTCTAATTCCTCTTCACTCAGTAAATCTACTTCATTTGTTACGGCAACATTCTTTAAAAATAATCTGAGTGCTGATGAAAGAGAGAGATTTTTTTCTTTTAACACTTCCATGGCATCATTTACTAATTCTCTATTAGCTTGGAAGGTCACAATCTTACTTGAATTCGCTATAGTCATTTTATATAATTCCTTTATATATTTTATTTATTATCTCACAATTATAAAGAAAGTCAAGGGAATTTGATTAGAAAATCCTAGTTTGGCTGAGCCAAACTAGGATTGTTTTGTCTTAAAATGATAATATGCACCAAGCATACCTGCTGTATTCTGGTGATGGGCAAATTCTAATCGTGTTTTTTCTGCTAAACTTGGTACCAAAGCCTCTTTCAAGGCTGTGCGGATCTTAGGTTTGAGGATAGCCTCTTGCCCCATGATACCACCACCAAGAATAACCACTTCTGGATTGGCAACGTAGCAAATATTTGCCAGACCTTTTCCTAGATAGTCTACCATGCGGTCAATACCTTCCATGCAGAGTTTATTGCCTTCAGTGGCTTCCTTGAAAATGCGTCGGCCATTCCACTGATCAACATCTTCTCCATGAGATGTTGCTACATACTCCACCAAGGCTGTGGTAGAAGCGAGATCCTGAAAAGCTCCATCTTGCATATGCATATACCCGACTTCACAGGCCGAATTGCTAAAACCATGGAAGACTTTCCCATCCATAATCAAGCAACCACCGATACCTGTTCCAATGGTCAAGCAAAGGGTGACACTTGCTCCCTTACCTGAACCAGATACTGCCTCAGCCAGACCTGCACAGTTGACATCATTTTCAATCTCACAAGGAATAGCAAAGCTTTCTTCGATTTCCTTCTTGAACTGGGTTCCTGCATAATTTGGAATCTGAGGTCCAGCGTAGAAAATTTCCCCCTTATCAGGATCCACCATTCCTGCAGAAGAAATGGCAACACCTGCTACTGGGCCTTTTTCTAAATAGCTGGCTACAATATCTTTGGTTTTTTGTAAGATATGAGGTCCACCCTTATACGCTTCAGTTGGCATTTCATGCGATTCAAGAAGTTGCCCCTCTTGATCAACCAAACCATACTTGATGTTGGTTCCACCTATATCAATTGCAACGTAGTGTGTCATAAATACCTCCTTATGGATTAGAGGAAGCGCTCCTTGGTTTCACGAATCAAGGCTGCAGCTGCTTCTACAACTGGACGATCTTCTTCCGTTACTGGCGTCAATGGTGAACGAACAGAACCAATATTCAATCCTTCATTGATCTTCAAGACTTCTTTAATGACACCGTACATATTTCCATGTGCAGCAGTCAATTTACCAATGATAGCGTTGATAGCATACTGTAACTCACGCGCTGTTTCTAAATCTTTATCCGCAATCAATTGGTTGAGTTTCAAGAAGAGTTCTGGCATAGCACCATAAGTACCACCGATACCAGCTTTGGCACCCATGAGGCGACCACCTAGGAACTGTTCATCTGGACCGTTAAAGACGATATGGTCTTCCCCACCAAGGCTGACAAAGGTTTGGATATCTTGAACTGGCATAGAAGAGTTCTTCACACCGATAACACGAGGATTCTTCAACATTTCGGTATAAAGACTTGGAGTCAAAGCAACCCCTGCCAATTGAGGAATGTTGTAGATCACGTAGTCTGTGTTTGGAGCTGCAGAACTGATATCGTTCCAGTATTTGGCAACTGAGTATTCAGGCAAGCGGAAGTAAATTGGTGGAATTGTTGCAATGGCATCTACTCCCAAGCTTTCAGCGTGGCGAGCCAGTTCCATACTATCTTTGGTATTGTTGCAAGCAACATGGGCAATAATAGTTAATTTACCTTTAGCAACTGCCATGACTTCTTCCAAAATCAACTTGCGGTCTTCTACACTTTGGTAGATACATTCACCAGAAGAACCATTGACATAAAGACCTTGAACACCTTTATCAATGAAGTATTGAACCAAGGCACGTGTACGCTCTGGACTTACTTCTCCTTGATCATCATAACATGCGTAGAAGGCTGGAATGACACCTTCGTATTTTTTCAAATCTGACATAGATTTTCTCCTATTATTTTTATTTTCTGCTAAAGCAGATTCTTTCTTTACTTCTTTAGTATACACTTTACCGAAAAGGCTTTCAATATCTTATAGACACTTAGATTTTAGTTTCTAGCTTATAGAATAGCGTTTGAAGCCTTTGAAAGTAGTTTCAGAAATAAGACTCCTATTGATATTTTGCGAAAATTTTCTCCATCAATCCAGTCTGGATAAAGACCAATAGTCCAAACCCAAAAAGTAGGAAGACTGAGCCACCTAAGAGTAGACTGAAGGCGGACAGATAAAGAACCATCACAATGAGGACAAGAATGGCTAACATGAGGAAGAACCAAGGAAAGTTAAAACTAGCCAACATCAATCCTTTTTGAAGAATTTCTTTCCAAGATAGGTCATAACGTGCCGCGATAGGGTAACTAGCCAGCATCACGATAGTAAGAAACATCAGAATACCTAAACAAATGGCTTTCAGCAATTGGAAGGGCAGAGCTGTTTGACCCCAGAAAAGATAGAGATCTGAAAAGGTAAGAAATACAATTCCTAACTCCATTAAACCCAGCTGAAGACCTAGTTTCAGATTTTGCTTGAAAGATCTTAGATAGATTTTAAAAACAGGCACCCGTCTGCTCTTCTTAATCTCAAACATGGTCTCGTAGAGGCTGATTTTAGCCACTCCAATCGTCACGATGGGCAAACAAGAGACGACAAAAAGAAGATTGGCTGTCACGATGTCCAAGACTTTCTCACTGAAACGCATGAGAAAGTTGTCTGTATCAAATGCTGCCTTGATAAGGCTTACTCCTTTTTGTGCCATGTTTGCTCCTCCATCATTTTTCTTTGTAAACTGTTTTCTTTTTTGTCAGTAAAGCTTTCATAAGTCCCTACCATGAACAAATCTATTTTTTCTTTTTTCTTTTGGACTTTTTTCTACTTTTATCTATGGACATATAATCTATATATATCCCGGACAGCGAAGCAATTAAAATAGTACTCCAAGTATGCTCATTAAATCCATCTAGCCCTCCACGGATTATCATTGCAAGCACTGTCCAAGCTAACATATTCAATAAAAAAATACAAAGTGCTTTCAATAAAAAAATACAAAGTGCTTTCATTCTCACATTTTAAAAGTTTATACGACCATTGTTAGGGATTTTATCATGTGCATCCCAAGCTGCAGCAATATTGTAGGCAAAATTACCATATACATCAGCTACATTCACAGCTATTTGTAAAATCCATCCAGAAATCTTGGTCAATAATCCTACTCTTGCTGCTGCAGTTGCAGCTGCCCTACTTAAGATCGAGCGCGCCATACTAATACCATACTTAGCCGCATAAGTACCTAATTTTATGTATTTACCAATCAATCCAGTCACAATGCCCTTAATTATCCAAGCCATCTCATTAACTGTAATTCCCTTTCCATCTAAGAAACTAGCTCTTGCAGCATACTTAGAAGATACCATTTCTAGCAATTCAATTTTACGTTCATCTGATATGTCTGGATAGACTCCTTTGCTATCTTCCACCAAATCCTTAATTTCTTGTTCAGTTAGCAAGTAATTTTGAGATAATTTTGCATCTATTCGATCCATTTCTGACTGTATAGTTTGGATATGCGAGACTTCATTCGCATACACAATTGAAGGTAAAATATTACTCATTAGCAATAAACAGACTGACAAGAAGATACCAATTTTTAAATATTTTATTCTCATTTCTCTACCTCACAAAGATCAATTTCATGGTAGAGTATTATCAAAGCTTTACAAAAAAACAATTCATCCTATTTTTAATCAATCAAAATTTTAAAGAGATATTTTCGAACCTTTTCTTCCATGCCTGCATAGCCAGTTGGCTGATGTGGCTCACCTGGGAAGAAAATCGCAAAATTGTGATAACCCAATAAGAGTGGGGAGTGTTCATGACAATAAACAAAGCCAATGTCACTCGCTTCGTCGAATGCTACTGCCTCGTCTTTGATACGTGAACCGTAGCTCGAATATTCATGTCCTTCTACCAGCAAATGCAAGTCTGCATAGTTCTTATGGTGTTCAAATTGATCATTTTCAGCTTGATTGAGGACATTTTCCTGAACAACTAGAAAGACTTTATCTCCATCAATATCATACTTTCCTAATTCGAAAGAATCCTTACGGTGTTGGTAGAGATAGTCGATAGCCTTGTCTAAATTAGGATGAATCCCTTTGTAAAAGGTGATGTTTTTCAAATCGTCAAAAATCATACTCTTTCCTTCGTTTCTGATAGTTAACTAAAACCATTCTTAAGTTGATAAGTGTCTGACAAAATCTTTATGGTAAGCAAATACCCAACATTTTGTAGACACTTATAACTCTATATTCTCTTATACTCAATGAAAATTGAAGAACAAACTAGGAAGCTAACCGCAGGCAATACTTAAGTATGGCAAGGTGACGCTGACCTAGTTTGCATTCGATTTTCGCAGAGTATTATCCTTTGACCGCTCCCATAGTAATACCCTGTGTGAAGGATTTTTGGAAGACAAGGAAGACTGTTACGATTGGCACGGCTGCAAGGGCAGCTCCTGCCATAATCAAACCATAGTTGGTTGCCATTTCAGCCTGCATGGTCGCAACCCCAAGTGAAATAGTCAAATTGTTACGTGAAGTCAACATTACCAACTGCATGAAGTAGTCATTCCAAGTATTGATGAAGGTAAAGATTGCAAGAGCCGCAAACCCTGGTTTTACAATTGGGAAGGCTACGCTCCAGAAGGTACGAATCTCACCACAACCGTCAATCTTAGCTGATTCGAGCAATTCTGTAGGGATATTTTCACTGAACTGTTTCATGAGGAAGACCCCAAATGGCCATCCAATCAAAGGCAAAATAACTGCCCAAAGAGTGTCATGAATTCCCATGAAGTTGACGATACGTACCAATGGTACAAGGACAACTTGTTTTGGAAGCGCCATAGCAGCGATAAAGATAGCAAATAGAATGCGTTGACCATAGAAACGTTTTTTAGCCAATACATAACCTGCTAGAGATGAGGTTGCACAGACTAAGAACATGGTTACCAATGAGATAAATACTGAGTTCCACATCCATTGCAAGGCAGGGTTCTGCACCATAAGTTGTTGGAAGTTTTCCATGGTTGGCATTTTAGGGAACCATTGTGGCGGAATCATAATGGTATCAGGCTGTGACTTGAATGCCCCTGTCAAAATCCAGTAGAATGGAAAGATGAACAGCACAGTCAACAAGAGCAAAATGATTGTTGAAATAACAGTAAAGGCTGTTAATGGTTTTTTTTCTGTAGATTGCATAACTGTCTCCTTTCTTTAGTATTCTACGTCGTTTCCAAGTACTTTAAATTGAACAAAGCTTACGATAGCAATCATGACTGCCAAGAAGACACCAATTGTGTTGGCATAGCCGTATTCTGTCAATTGGAAGGCTTTTTCGTACAGGTAGTACATCAAGGTACTTGTTGAGTAGTTTGGACCACCAGATGTCAAAAGCTGAATCAAGGCGAAACACTGGAAGGAGTTAATTGTTGTGATGATTGCAATATAAAGAGTTGTTGGAAGAAGGCTTGGCCATTTAATCTTCCAGAAAACTTGAAACTCAGTTGCACCATCAACACGCGCCGCTTCAACCAGTGAATTATCAATATTCCCCATAGCAGCGATATAAAGGATGATGGGCTGACCAACTGAAGTGGTCAAGAGAATAATCATAATCGCCATCAATGCCCAGTGCTTATCACCAAGCCATGAAATGTTTTGAGTAATGATATGACTTGATTTAAGCACAAAGTTCAAGATACCTGATAATGGATCATAGATCCATTTCCATACAACCGTTACGGCAACACTACCTGTTACAACAGGAAGGAAGAAGACAAAACGGTAGAAGGATCTGGCAATAGCATTTTGGTGATAGGTTTGCGATGCTACAAAGAGTGAAAATAGAACAACAACTGGCACAGATCCAATAACCAAAATAACTGTGTTAATCAGAGATTTTGCAAAGACAGGATCTTTAAACATACGGACATAGTTATCTAAGCCCACAAATTGGAAACTAGTCATAGAATAGTTAAAGAAACTTGTGATGAAGCCCATAATCATTGGTGCTAAAACAAAGATAATAAAGAAGAACAACACTGGTGCTAGGAAAGCATAGGAAATCACTGTTTCCCGCATACGAATTTTATTGACTTTCACAGTCGGCACCTCTCTTTCAAATAGAATAATTTTTTGACTTTCTTGAACTGTTTTAAAATCAAAATGAAATTTTTTATGATTCGCTTATGTAAGAACTTCATTTTAATTTCGTGACAGTTTCTTACATTTTAAACAAAAGCCCCCTTTTCTTACACTATCTGTGTAGAGGGAAAAGGGGGTATACACTCTTAGCTTCTTTAAAAACTACTTTTTATAGAATAACTAAGGACTATTGTTTCATAGCTTTTTTGATTGTTTCGTTCGCTTTTTCAGTGAAGGCTTTCAAAGCGTCCGCTGGTTTTTCGTCACCATTTGATACAGATTGCAACATTGGGAACCAAAGTGTTCTCATTTCAGCAAATCCATCAATAGTGTTGTAGTATGGTGAGTAGTATTGAGTCCAGCCGCTGATTGTTTCCATGCGTTTGTCTTCATAAAGTTTTCCAAATGAAGTACGGACTGGGAAAGCACCTGTACGAACTACGTCTTTAGGTCCCCACTCTTTGTCATCTGCGATAAACTGGATGAATTTCTTAGATGCAGCGACTTTCTTGTCGTCTTTATTGTTGAATACTGCAAATCCGTTTACAAGGTATTCAAGAGCTGGTTTACCTTCGTCTGATGGGAATGGTACTTCTACTACTTCTACCTTACTTGCTTCTAACAGTTTAGCTTGGATACCATTTTGAGCTGGTGCCCAAAGGGTTGTGTAAGATGTTTGACCGTTGGCAAAGTTTTGGATATCTGCCCCACCGTCAAATTGTGAACCATTATTGAGCAAATTGTCTTTAATCCAGCCAGTTGCTTTTTCAAGACCTTTGACGAATTTAGGATCATCAGTTGTATATTTGCTAACTTTTTCATCTGTTACAGAACCGCTATAAAGGTTAGAGATAAAGGCACGTGTTCCTTGGTCTCCCCCTTGACCAGAACTGAACAATGAACCTGGTGTGTAGCCCTTGTCTTTGAGTGCTTTCAATACTTTTTCAAAATCATCAGTTGTCCAACCTTCTTTTACAAGGTTTGCCACTCCAGCATCTTCTAGCATTTTCTTGTTCATTGCCATGTAGAATGGGGCAGAACTAATTGGATACATGTAAGCCTTGTCTCCAGCTTTACTTGCTTGTATGATGTTTTCGTTATTGACATCTTTAACAAATTCATCTGTGAAAAGGTCGTTCAACTCAGCCAATTTACCATTTTTACCGTATTGGATGATACGTCCTGGTGCGTCAAAGAGTACGTCCGGAGCTGTTCCTGCTTCGATGGCTGTTGTGATTTTTTCAGGGCCTGACTTGAAGTCGATGGTTTCCAATTTCACTTTTACATCTGGATTTGCTTTTTCAAACGCTTCGATGATTGATTTTTCATAAGTTCCAACACCGTCACCAGCTTTTTCTTGGGTAAATACTGGGAATGCCCACCAAGTGATTTCTGTTTTGGCACCGTCACCACCTGATTTACCAGCATCTTTATTTCCGCCAGAATTGCCACAAGCAGCAAGACCAAGAACCGCAGCACCCGCAAGTACTGTACAAGCTAATTTTCTAAATTTCATTTGTATTCTCCTATTTTATAAGCGTATCCAACTTGGATAATGAGTTCTTTGCATTTATATACGTTTTCATTTTTTCCTACTCATCAATCACTCTCCTCTATTTTTTATTAAGTCAGTAAGTACTTAATCATCTACACCTAAAATTTCATTAATACTATTTTTATATAAGATTGCTTTTGCTCCATAGATTGCTTGAATGCCACCCTTCACTTCTAAGACATCAACTGCACCAATTTGTTTTAAAAGTGCTTTATCAACTTGATTAACTTTTTTTACAGCTACACGTAAACGTGTCACACAAGCATCTACATCTTCTATATTATTTGATCCACCCAACGCTCTGATAATTTGTAGGCTATCCTGTTTTAAATGATCCGCAGTATTTGAAGTTGAATCTGCGGATTCAGAAATTTCTTTAGAATCTACTTCTTCTCCTCTTCCTGGCGTTAGAACGTTGAATTGAGTAATGAACCATCTAAAAATAATATAATACAAAACACTCCAAATAAGTCCAAATGGAATCTGAAGAACCCAATTCGTCTTAGCGTTCCCCTGCAAAATTCCAAATAAAGTGAAATCGATTACACCTCCTGAAAATGTGTTTCCTATTGAAATATTTAAGATGTCTGCAATAAAGAAGCTGACACCATCAAGGAATGCGTGAACAACATATAGAACCGGACTGACGAATAGAAACATAAATTCAATTGGTTCTGTAATACCGGTAATAAAAGATGTTAAAGCAACTCCAAAAAACAAACCCGCGTATTTTTTACGACGATTCTTAGGAACACTATGGTACATCGCTAAACAGGCAGCCGGTAAACCGAACATCATTGTTGAGAAACGACCTGCAAAAAACCTTGTTCCTTCTGTAAATAATCCAGAATGAGCCGGATCGGCTAATTGAGCAAAAAATATTTTTTGAGCTCCAACCACTGTTTGTCCTGCAACAGTTTCAACACCACCAAGTTCAGTATACCAAAACATAGGATAAATCATATGATGTAAGCCTACTGCTCCAGAAAGTCTCATTAAAAATCCATATAGAAAAGTTCCAATTGGACCTGCCTGAGAAATATATCCACCTGTAGAAACAAGAAGTTGTTGGAAAGGTGGCCAAATAACAAAGAAGACAAAGCCAATTAAGATAGAAGAGAACGATGTAACAATAGGAACGAAGCGTGAACCTCCAAAGAATCCTAAAGCGGAAGGTAATTGAATATTGCTATATCGGTTGTGCAAATATACGGCAACTATTCCGACAACTAATGCTCCAATAACTCCAGTATCAATTGCAGATCCTTCTGCCATAAAAAGTTTTACCAGAGCTTTGATCGTTGCAGTCATAACTAAGTAACCAGTTACTCCTGCTAACGCAGCGGTTCCTTTATCTCGTTTCGCTAAGCCAATACATAATCCCACACAGAGAAGTAGTGACAAGTTACTGAATACAACCTCTCCTGCAGAGCTCATTACTTGGAATATCGATTGAAAAATACTATTGTCTAGTATTGGATAAGTTGCTATCGTGGTTGGGTTTGAAAGTGCACCACCAATCCCCAAAAGTAGACCTGCTGCAGGAAGTATAGCTATAGGTAACATAAAAGCTTTTCCAACTTTTTGTAAAACTTTAAATATAAAACTCCCCCCTCACATCTTATTTAAGACCAGCAACGAAGCGTTCTGTAATCTCTTTTGGTCTAGTAATAGCGCCACCAACAACGATGCCTCGCACTCCGTATTCAAGGATTTGTTTGGCTTGTTCTGGTGTATGAATTTTTCCTTCTGCAATGACATCTACACCGGCATCACAGAGTTTTTTGATGAGTTCAAAATCTGGACCATCCACTTTTGGACTGTAGGATGTGTAGCCTGATAAGGTTGTTCCGACAAAGTCAATTCCTGCTTCGACCGCTGCCAATCCTTCTTCAAAAGTACTGGTGTCCGCCATCAAGAGCTGGTTAGGATATTTCTCCTTGACCTGACGAATGAACTCTTGAATTTCCAAACCATCGTAGCGTTCACGCTTGGTACAATCCAGAGCAATCACCTCGATGTCCAGTTCTGCCAATTCATCAACTTCTTTCATAGTAGCCGTGATGAAGGGTTCTTGTGGCGGATAATCTCGTTTGATTATCCCAATAATCGGAAGTTTGGTGACTTCCTTAATTTCCTTGATATCGCGAACACTATTGGCTCGGATACCGACTGCTCCACCTTGCTCAGCCGCTTTGACCAGCAAGGGAATCACCCCTCCCGCTTCTGTATAAAGCGGTTCATGAGGAAGAGCCTGACAAGAAACGATGATTCCATCTTTGATTTGTTCAATCAAGGCTTCTTTACTAATCTGTGGCATCCTCTTTCCTCCCTTTCTTTTTTCTTTATTTCTATGAGATTATTATACCTTAAAATTAAAACGCTTTCAAGAGTTTGTAGTATAATAGATTTCAGTTTCAAAAACTAGCCAAGTCAAACAGCTCCTCTAAAAGTACTTTCAGAGGAGCAAGTCGACCTATAATAGGAGAATACCAAAATTTAGTTTACAATTTCTGACAATTTTACTTTGCGATCTTCAAACATAGACTGGGTACAAGCATCTGCAGTAGCAATTGCTTCTAGGGCAGCTTCACCTGTCAAAAGTTTTGCAAATTCTTCTGATACTGGAGCTCCTTGCATAATCTCATGCAGATAGCGCATTTCTTTATCAATGACAGATGATAGCCATAATGGAGTACGTTTACCTGGTTTACCATAAGCAATTGCTCCATCCATCTCTGTACTATGATAGATACGAGTCCGATCATCATCTTCTTCTTGCGATTCGTGAATCAAGAAATAACTTTCTTGTCCATCTAGCTTAAGAGTTCCTTTACAGTTGAATAAGTCTAAGCGAATGGCACCTTTGGTTCCTTGGATTAAGACATAATGTTCACCCCAACGATAAGCTGAACCCCATTCTAACAAGGCAAAACGCTTACTAGAAAATTCCATATTGACAAAAATCATATCATCTTCATCACCGAAATGTTCACCTTCATGGGCCACATTTCCACCTGTCATGGTTACAGTTTCAGGCATGCTCCCCATAAGGAATTGAACGCAATCCAACTCATGGATGTGGTGATACAAGTGACCACCTGATTTTTCACGAATTTTTTTCCATGATACTGACGGTTGTTGTTCTTCCCAACCATTACGAGCTGTGTGACAATATAGAACGTCTCCGATAACTCCTTGATTAATGAGTTCTTTTGCATGATGGACACCATTGAAGAAGTTCATAATATGTCCTGCCATAAAGGTCACATTGTTTTCTTTACATGCATCTACCATCTCGCGACAATCTTGATAAGAAAGCGCAATTGGTTTTTCACAGAAAACATTTTTACCATGTTGTGCGGCCTTGATAACTGGTTCTTTATGAAGATTATTTGGAGTTGCGACGATAACACAATCTACTTCATCGCTAGAAACCAACTCATCTAGGGAACTTGCTACTTTTGCTCCCAATTCTTCTGCAATTACTTCTGCATTATCTGGATCATAGAGAAGAGTAATCTCTGCTCCATCATTCTTTTGCATATAACGAGCCAATTCAGCTCCAAAATCCCCTGTTCCAACAACACCGTATTTAACCATGTTTTTTCTCCTTTATTATTGAATAAACTTTCTAATTTTAACTTATACTCTTCAAAAATCTCTTCAAACCGAGTCAACGTCGCCTTACTGTGCGTATGGTTACTGACTTCGTCAGCTTCATCTACAACCTCAAAAACGTGTTCTGAGCTGACTTCGTCAGTTTTATTTGCAACCTCAAAGCTGTACTTTGAGCAGCCTGCGGCTAGTTTGCTCTTTGATTTTCATTGAGTATTACTTCACAGATCCTTCTGACAATCCACTTGCAATCTTATTTTGGATGACAGAGAAGAAAATGATTGATGGAAGAACTACAATAACAGACGCTGCCATCATATCTCCCCAGTCTAGTATTTCTGAACCATTAAGTGAACGAAGGGCTACTGCTACTGTCATCTTTCCTGTATTGTTAATCAAAATCAAGGCATACAGGAATTCATTCCAAGCATTGATAAATGTATAAATAGCTGTTGCTACAATACCTGGTGCTACAATCGGTAGCACAACTTTATAAAACGTTACAAATTTATTTGCACCATCAATTCGAGCTGCTTCTTCAATTCCAATTGGAACTGTTTGGAAAAATCCAACTAAGAGCCAAACTGCATATGGAACACTAAAAGATAGATAAACCATCATCAAGCCAAATAAACTATTTGTTAACCCAACTTTAGCAATGGCAATTGAATAGGGAATTTCTAACAAAATTGGTGGGAAAATATAGGTAATGACGAGTAGTCTCGACATGATTGCTCCCAATTTAGGGAAGAATCGAACAATACCGTAGGCTGCCATAGCAGAAATAATAATCGCAATAAGGGTTGTAGCTAAGGCAATGATTAAACTATTTCGAATGTTATCAATAAAGTGCAAATCGTTGATAACATGTATAAAATAATCTAATGTAAACTGTTCAGGCCAAAATCGTGTTGGATACTGAGTCAATTCCCCTTTCCCCTTGACAGACGATATGATAATCCATACCAATGGGAAAATTGCAACAATAGTCGCACCAATCAAGAGTGCATGTGAGAGAATATCTAAATAAATACTGGATTTCTTCTTCATTATTTTCTACCCTCCTTTTCCCACTTACTGATGATAGCAAAGTAGATAAAGCAAATCGCCATCAAGAAGATAAAGAGCAACACTGTAACTGCTGAAGCACGACCCAACAATTTAGTGCCCCAACCCAGGTTGTAAGCAAAAATTGGAAGCGTCGTTGTAGCATTAGCCGGTCCACCACCCGTAATAAGGTAGATAATGTCAAAGTTATTAAAGATCCATACAGTTCTCAAAACAACTAGAAGCCCTACAACTACTTTAATATGTGGAAAGACGATAAACTTGAACACCTGCCAACTTGAAGCACCATCTATCTTAGCAGCCTCAAATTGTTCTTCTGGTACTGTTTGCAAAGCTGAAAGCACATTAACCATAATCATTGGTGCTCCAAACCAAATGTTGATAAACACCAAACATAGGAATGCCCATGTACTATCTGTCAAAAATGCAGGTGTATGTTCCATTAAACCTAATTTTACGATTAGATTAGGTAAGTAGCCATAAACCCCGTTTAGAATCCACTGCCAAGAGAAGGCAATAACGATGGTAGGAAATGCCCAAAGAACAATCAATAAGGTCCTATATAATTTCTTGAAGTGGCGTACTCTGTGAAGAGCTAAAGCCAATACAAACCCTACTAAAACTTGACCAACTAATGAGAAAATGGTCCACTTAATTGAATTAAAGAACGCATTAAAGAAGTTGGGATCTGATAGCACAGCTTTATAGTTAGCTAAACCAACAAATTTATAATTGGGCATAATCAAATGCTTATTGGTAAAGCTATAAAAAATACTCGAGAAAAACGGATAAACAAAGAGTAATCCTACGATAATCATAGCTGGCAAAACAAATATCCAGCGAGTTAAATTACGTTCTTTAACCATTCTCCTTCTCCCTTCTTTTACAAGATTGGGCTAGGGCTTTTCAGCTCACTAGCCCACCTATTTTCTAGTCTTTTACATCTACTGAACAGCCTCAAATAAATCGTTTAATTGTTTTTCTGCTTCTTTTGCAGCTTTCATAGGATCTGTTCCATTTGTAATGATATCTTGGAACATTTGTTCAATAATGTGTTGGTTAGTCAACATACCAGCTTGTACACTTGGTCCATTTTCATAACCAATAGCAGTACCTTTTTTAACAGCTTCAGTAATCACTTCTTCAGCATGTTTAAATTTCTTACGAGTTTCATTTTCTTTATAGGCTGCAGAATCGCTAATCCCCTTAATAGTTGGCAACATACCTACTGGAGTTGAATCAAGGAATTTAACGTAGTCTTCTTCATTATAAAGTGATTCTAAGAATGCTTTAGCAACTTCTGGATGTTTTGAATTTTTCCAAACAACCATTGGAATGTTTGAGGTCTCAATTCCTTGGTCTTTATCAGATTCTTTGATTTTTGGAATAGGATAAGCATCAATCGAATCAATCAATTGAGGACTGTTGGCATTGATTCCTCCGATATGGAAGCCAGAGTTAAAGTCAAATGCTGTTTTTCCTTGATAGAACAAGGTAGCTTGCTGAAGGACATTAAAGTTCAAAGAATCTTGAGGTGAGATTTCTTTATACAATTTAACCCAGTATTTAATACCATCTTGAGCAAGTTGACTTGTCAAGTCTGCTTTAAGATCTTTTGTTAAGAGGCTTCCTCCACCACTACGTACGTAGAAGTTCAAGAAACGTGTTGCCATTAAGTCATTTGTTCCAAACGGAACAGACAAGCCATAAACTCCAGCTTCTTTCAATTTTTTAGAAGCTTCATAGAGTTGATCCCAAGTTTTAGGAACCTCAATATTATGCTCTTTTAACAAATCTGTTCTAACCCACATGACTTGTGCATGTGAATAAAGAGGAACAGAGTAGTAATCATCTCCGATTTTTGCTTCATTTAAGGCAGTTTCGTTAAATTTATCTTGTCCAATACGCTTGATAGAATCATTTAGCGGAACCAAAGCATCTGAGTTGACCATTTCCATTACTTGGTTAGGAAGAGCTGTACTAATATCTGGCACATTTCCATTTGCTAAACCTGTAGTCCATTTAGTATAGAAGTCATTCCAAGAGAATGTTTCAATCTTGATTTTCGTTTTTGGATGCTTTTGCATGAAAGCATCTGCTGATTTTTGAATACTTTCTAAACGTGGTCCTTGAGTAAAGGAGTGCCACATTGTAATCTCACCAGATAATTCTGTCGGTGGTTCAGTACTAGTTGTACTTTCTTTCTTTCCTGAACAAGCTACCAAGGCAACGGCTGCTAGCGCAACTCCAGCTAGACATAAAAACTTTCTCATTTTTTTCATCGTTCTTCCCTTTCTACATTAAGAAATCGCAACTTTAAAGACAATTTTTTTCACAGGTTCATCATTTATACGAACCTTGGGTTGATGTAAATCTTCTGGAAAAGTGATGAGGCATTCGCCAGCTCTCAAATGAACCAACTGTTCCACTTTCCCTGTGTATAATTCAATATCCTTCTCTTCATCATACTCTTGGGTAACGCTTACATTTTTCGGCGACGTAACAGCCATGGCTTCTTCGTTTTCCAAAACTAAATGAATATCCAAATATTTTTGGTGTGTTTCAAAGAAAGCCCCTGCTTGACCATCTGCTAGATAAGTAAAGCAATTCCCAAACAATCGATCACCATCGATAGCAATCGAACCTTCTGTTAAATTTTCTAGTCCTGTTTTTTCTAGAAAATCTATTAATGTTGCAAAATGTGGATTTACTCCCACATAAGTTCCTAAACGGCTAATTTTTGTAATAATCATCTCTTCTAACCTCCTTTCTCAATCTATTTTTCCTATCCAAGTTCCCCATTCTTCTGTCTAGCATTTTCTACTAGAAGGACATAAAAACACTACACTCTCTAACCTATACTCTTTGAAAATTTCTTCAAACCACAGTCGCTTCACCTTGGATTATATAGGTCAGTCTTATCTACAACCTCAAAGCGGTGTTTTGGGCAATCTACTGCTAGCTTGCTAGTTTCTTCTTTGATTTTCATTCAGTATCTCCTCAATCTTCACAAGGAGGTCTGATTTTTCTAGCGACAAACAGAATAAATAAGTTAGTTCAATGAGCTACCTTCCTTATAGATGAAATTGATATTCATGAAGGAAGTCCGCCCTTTATTTTTTGCAAAAGATACTAGTATGAATCTATTTGGGGACTTGAATTTATAAGCTGCTCACTTCGTTTTTCTAAAATAATTCTAATCTATTATTCTAGCACTAATAGACTCTTTGGCTAAATCTCCTTTCTACATCTCGTTTCACCAAAAACTTTTAAGAAAGAAATACTCTATATTTCATTCTCTAAATTAGTTTTGTTACCGTTTCCAATTAGAGTATACTTTTTTTTTAGTATTTCAAGTCTTTTTCTAATTTGGAATTTAGTTTCAAATCTTTTTTAACTATATCAAATATATTAAAAGTACTTTCAAAAATAATCAAATTCTTACAATACTTGTTTCGAGTGGACAAGATAAGAAAACAAGAAAGTCAATTTTAGGAGAAGACAAGGTTAATAGTCGCATGATATAATGCAATGATGTAAAAATCGAACAAATTGATTGGAAAATTCAAACCAATTTCTAACAATGATTTAAGAATTGTTGTGTCCTAATATAGATTCAATGCACTATAAAACGCATAATATCAAGTTTTTTTAATTACCTGATACTATGCGTGTTTGTGATTTTTAAGATTTTATGCCTAGAGTCTCTATATGAGGACTTAAAAAAACTGACTCGTAGATGATTTCCTAAAGTCAATCCTCTTACCTAAAAAAACGACTTCTAAAAAAGTTGCCTTCATCGAGAGGTGAAGCAATGATTGTCCTAAAAAATAGTTGGATCGCAAATCTCTCTGAAAATTTCTTCTCTCTGCCTAACTTGAATTTGAGATTCAACATTCTTATTTATGATGGTCTTTCAATAATACTTCAAACTCAGCAACAGTCATGCCCAATTGCTGACTGGCAACCTCGGAAGTCAGAAGTCCTTGGTGGACTAGATTTAGTAGCATAGACAAACTTCCTTCAACTTTCCCACGTTCAAGTCCTTGTTCTAAACCTTTTTCGATGCCTTGTTCAATCCCCTCTGCGCGACCACGTTCAAGACCTCTCTCTAAACCTTTTTCCTCAGCTTGCTCCAAAGCATAGTCCTGTGCTAACATGGCTTGTTCTTCTCGCCTGCGTTGTTCACTAAACATTTTCCTATCCTCCTCGGACCAGCTCTTGTAGTCCAGCAGTTGATCTGCTTGGCTGATGGCTCGCTCGGGCTGCTGGGTAAAGGGTTTATTCCCGAAAAACTCTAACCATGGTTTACGAACCTTGTCTTTGCTGGTTTCTCTGTATTTTCTTAATTCCAAGAACGCCATCTTGACTAGATGGTTTTCCTGTCCATTGTTTGTAATTGTTAAAACCTCACCTGTCGAATCCTCTCGCATGCTAAAACTATGAAAAGCCAAGTCATCTGAGAACTAGTTACTATCCACAATTGCGATAGCGTATACTGGTGAGATGTGTTTATAACTCTGATGAGTATCACCTTCTCGTTGACGAATTTTTTCAAGATTTTGATTGACCTGACTGCACAAGTAAGCCCATAAACGATTGATGAAAAAATTCTGATGATGAACCTGAATTTCGATGATAACTTGCGTACCATTATCCAACTCCGCCAAAACATCTATACTGGTATAGAAATCTTGCGCCGAATAGGGCATGGAAGTCAAGACATGAATATTGCTTCCCTCCAAAATGGTCACATTTTTTGCTGGTAAATCCAGCATATCGCGGATAAATTGACAAGTGATTTCTGGGTTGCTAAAGATTTTCTTAGCAACCAAATCATTGGTCGGGCTAATGCCCGGATGTCTTAGAATCATATTTCCTCTCCTTTCATTATAGCACATTTTTAAATCTAGGTTTACTAGATTTACTGCTACTATCTATTTATTCGGAAAAGAAAGACAAAAGAAGCGAGAAAGTTAAAAATTATTAATCCTAATCACTTGTAAAGAGATAAATCTTGCTCATATTATTTATTAAAGACTCTATTTTACAAAAAAGATTACAAAATCAGCCGTTTTAGAGAACTCTTACCACTTCCTAGACTATTAATTCTAATGTTTTTTATACTACTCGCTTGCTCGTCAATAGGTCATAAAGCAAAATCAGTTGATCCATTCCCCGTACTCGTTCACTCTATAGCCGTCTGGTGTTAGCGAATTGAAAAGTAGTTTCCCAAAAGCATCGATATAGTACCACTTTCCTTTATAATAAATCCATGTATTGGATTCCATGGAACCAGATGATCCTAAGTAGTACCACGCGCCACTTGAATCTTGGAACCAGCCTACCTCCATCATGCCATTATCCTTGAGATAATACCAATTACCGTCTGTATCCTGTAACCAACCGGTTTGCATGATTCCATTCGCATCAAAATAATACCATGCATCATTTTCTTTCATCCAGCCTGTCCGTTCTTTCCCATCGGAATTTCTAAAATACCACTGATTATTTATCTTATGCCATCCTCTTTGTTGATTATATGTAATAACAGAATGTTCAACAGTAGAAAGTGACATGTTATCCGCTTCAACGCCAAAAACAGCTGTTAACGATGACGAGCCTGTCCCGTTCGTTGTGAATTGAGCAGTGGTTTCTGGGCTAGATAATCTTTCCTGTTTTGATGGAGTCTTTATTTTTCTCTCATCTCGGTGCCCTTCTACTGTCAATTTTTCTCCACCTGTAACTTTAGCCACAAAGTCTGGAACTTCCACTCTTTCAGGGACTAGTTCTTTTGAAGATACTATAGACTTCCCAAGGTCTCCTGGTATTTTTTCTCCCGATACTAAAACCTCTGACTCTGAAAATTCCTCACTAGACGCAGGCAGTTCTTCTCTGATTGGCGCATCTTTTGGAACTAGAAACTCTACTTTATCTGGAGATACCACTTCCTCTTTGAGATTACTTGAGTTTTCTTCCGTCGATGACACCACTTCCTTCACACCCTTAAGAACCACACGTTCTTTCATAGGTGTAACCTCGACTGTACGAGAATTTTCAACAATCTTTCCATCAGCTAAGACCTTATAAGTCACCTTAGTAACTTCTTTACCTACATACCCCTCCGAAACAACCTCCGTTTTCCCTTTCTCTAACTCTTCGGAGTCCTCAAAACGCTCTGTAATCGGAAGTTCTTTTATGACACTGTTGGGTTTAATACCTAAAGTAATCACCTTGGATTGAGGAGCTATTTTCTTCTCAGAAACTTGAGAAGATACCGCTCCTGTATACTTATCTACTTGATAAGTAGTAGTTCGAGTAACCACCCCTCCTTTACCCTCTACAACTGAACGGAAACCAAGCTCTTTTGTTTCATCTCCTTGGTAAAGAGTATCAAAAGCAATCGATTCTTTTTCTACTTTCGGCTTAGTACCTTTATACACTACTCGGTAAATAAGTGGAACACCTTTTTTTTCACCCTTAGTATCCTCTGTACGCTCTTTTCCAACCTCAAGGGTACTATCACCTTCGTAAGTGGTAATAACCTCTGTTTTCGGCTCCTTTTGCGGTTTGAGAGGAGGTTCTACTTTATCTTTATCAGACTCTATTTTAGGTGTACTTGGTTTTTCGTCTTTTGGAGTTGAAGGAAGTTTATCCTTATCCTTCTCATCCACCAAAACTTCATCTTTTACATAGACAGGCTCTTTTGGTTTACCTTCAATATAAGAACGAACCCAATCCAGTTGCTCTTTTGATAAAACCAAACCACCACTGCGGCTTCCTACAACACCATTTTGGTGAACTCCAATTAAAGTACCTTTGTCATTATAAAGACCACCGCCAGACGCTCCGGGTTTTGTGCCTTCATAGCTGATACCCTCAATACCTGAACCGAAATCAGTAGTATCTACAACTTCACTATCCAAGACTGGAGATAAACGACCGTCCGGGAAACCATAAACCGAAACTTTTTCACCCTTAGCGATAGAAGTTGACTCAGAAACCATCTCTACAGGAGATACCGCTTTGAAATCTTCTTTTAGTCGAACCAAGGCTAAGTCATTTTTAAATCCAAATACGGAATCTTTTTTATTCCAATAAACAATATCATCATCTGAAAAATGCACAGACAACCCATTCGGTAAGGTTGCTTTATACACTGTATTGGTGCGACCAGATTTCGTAACGACCTCAGAACCTTTAACTGTTAAAAAATTATGAGCGACTGTTAACACCAAATTGGGTGCAATTAAAGTACCTGACCCCGACCCATCTGGCGTTTGAATGTGCGTTGTAGCATAGAAATTTTCTGAGCCATTCGGAGCTTGTAACACCTCTTTACTAGGCATAGGTAAGTTGGATTTGCCACTCAAGTCAACCTTACCAACCTCCGTTCTTGCGAAATCAGAAGACGAAGTAGATGAAGGATTTACTGAGTCAACAACAGCTTTTATAATGGTATTACCTAAAGCTAACTTACTGACATACTCATCAGACCAACTAGTATCACTTACTAGTTTGTTGACAGAAACTCCATTGTAAGATACCACTTTAGCTGTTGGGGAAGTTGCTATTAACTGTTTGAAGTCTGGATTTTGTCTTAAATGAAAATTCAAACCACTTCCAACAGGACCTTCCTGAACAACCTTATCTGAAATCAAAGGAGTTCCTTTAGTATCTTCCACTCGAAGTAGAACGCGGCCTTTTTCTTCACCTTTTACTAAAGTCGCTCGACCTTTTTCATCAAAACGATACAAAGCACCGTCAATCTCATACTCTACGTCTTTTAAGGCTCTGTGATTTTCATCATAATAGTAACGGTTTGCACCATCTATATACCAACCCTTTATACCATATTTATCAATCATAGAACGAATCCAAGTTCTGTGCTTTTCCGTAAAGATAGTACCACCGCCAATACGCTCACTCTCAGGAGCGTTTGAAGTATTTGTTCCGTGCTGGTGGATACCGACTACCTCTCCCTTATCATTAAACAAAGGAGCACCTGAAAAACCTCCCAAAGCTGAGGAATGATAAGTGACTGCACCGCTCTCTTTATTGATACTGCTCACAGTTGTTGAGACTGAATAAGCCTTACCGTCTTTCAAGCGAGCTTTATTTTCTTTACTTAAATTTGGAGTAGAAAAATCATTGGGATATCCGACCATAGTGATTTTATCACCAGTAGAAACCTCTTTATGGCTCAACTCTCTTGGAGAGTCCTCACCACCCGTCATAGCTTCTACAGGCTTTTTAGTTACCACTACTGCTAAGTCGTTGCTATAGTCTTTACCAAAGTCTTTGCCGTTATATAAGTGAATAGAGTCTTTTTCAAGAGCTTCTGATACTCCTGATGTCGGTACTTTGTTACTTTTCTCTGTGTCTGAGTTCATCACAACATAACTACGAGCAGACGCCCCACCACGCAAGACCGCAGACTTATCATCTTGGTTTTTATCATAGTAGTTATGAGCTACTGTTACCATGACATTCGGCGCTACAAAGACACCGCTACCTGATGCGGTTTGTTTCCCACTCGTACCACTATCATAAGTGGTATAAGTCATAGCAACACCCTCAGCGGACTTCTCATGAACGCTCACATCTTTTATATCATCGCCACCTTGAATAACGTCAGCATAAACGACCCCACCACCAATAACTGGTAAATCAGGAACCGATAATCCAATCATACTCACTAATGCCAGACATCCCACCAATCCATAAGCTTTTGACTTACGAAATTTTCCTAAACCTTTTAAATATAAAAACATCTTTTTCCTCACTTTAGTTTCTAATACTTATTTATCCAGATATAATAGCTTACAATCTTTTAAAATCTTCAAATAAGTTATGATTGTTCCATACTCTTCAAACCATGTCAGCCTTGTCGTGCCGTATGTATATGTTACTGACTTCG
>NZ_VMKV01000076.1:26002-30883 GCF_013276335.1 Streptococcus sp. 2100
CCTCAAAACGGTGTTTTGAGCAGGCTACGGCTAGCTTCCTAATTTGCTCTTTGATTTTTTGAGTATAAGGACATGTTGGATTCTATGTGCTGTATTGTCAACAATACACTCTTCTTCCTGTATATCTACCAACATGATTTACAGAATTTTATTTTACTATAATTTTACCTATATTCCAAGACAGAAATAAAATAATCAAGAACAAAAACGCATATAACCAATAACTAGCTATATGCATTTTAACACTTAAAGCGAACTGTTAAGTTGCGACTAGTGGTATCCAGTCCTAAGTAAGTCGGAAATATACAGTTTATTTACGACTAGCAAGGCATTTACCCGGCAATAAGAGCTCATCTAAATTGACTTTTTCTTAAAGTAGAAATTTCTACGAAAACTATCTAAATAAACTTTTTATCTCTATGACGGACAAAACATGTCTCAGTTATTCATCAACATCCAAGGTTCTAGTAGTTGACCCACTCCCCATTGGAGTTAACTTTATAACCATCTACTATAGTATTAACCGCTAATCTTCCGCTTTCATTGACATAGTACCATTTGTCTCCAACTTGGAACCATTGATTTACCTTCATTGCACCAGATGATTCCTGATAGTACCAATGGTCTCCATCTTTTATCCAACCAGTTGCCATTGAACCGTTAGCATTGAGATAGTACCACACACCACTGGATTCAACCCAGCCAGTAGACATTGCTCCGCTCTCACTCAAATAATACCATTGGTTACCATCTCTGACCCAACCAGTTGCCATTGAGCCGTTAGCATTGAGATAGTACCACACACCACTGGATTCAACCCAGCCAGTAGACATTGCTCCACTCTCACTCAAATAATACCATTGATTACCATCTCTGACCCAACCAGTTGCCATCGCACCAGTAGAACTCAAGTAGTACCATTTATCCGCTTCCTGATGCCAGCCTTTCACCACTTCACCAGCAGATGTATAAAAATACCACGTACCATTTTCTTGCTTCCAACCAGTCGTTATTGGAACTTTAGTCTCAGTTTTAATAACATCTCCTACATAAGATTGGAGGTAACGAGGAGCAAAAGAAGTAAGAGGAGAGTTTGCTACCATTCTATCTGAAGACCCCAAAGATAATTTATCCTTCTCTGACTTCCTTTCTGTCATCTCCTCAGATACATTTTCTCTTACTGTATTCATGGTCTCGACAGGATTTTCTTTCGCATCTTCAGGAATTCTACTGCCAGCTAGTGTAACTGGTAAATCATGCATACTGTCAATTCTACCGGCCAGTAGACCTGTAATTTCTTGACCTGCATCTTCTTTATTAAAGGTGAAAAGTAGAGTTTTTTGATCTGCTTGGGTCAAGAAGGTAGCTTTGTGTCCATTCGCTAAAGTCAAAGTCGGAATAGAATTCACTAGTACCTCAGAATCAAATTGCATAGCTAAGATACCTTGTTCTGCATCCTCTTCTTCTGTTTCCAATTTACGAACGTCCCTGATAGTTACACTCGTTGGATATACCGGATCTTTTGTTAAAAAGTCCCAATTAAATTTTCTAAATGATAGGGTATAGTCATTTTGTCCTTTTTCAGTGTGTTCATACAAGATACCATACTCCCCATTTCCTAATTCTTGGAGCGAATTATAGGCAAACTCTCCTTTTTGAATTGGTCTATGATGTAACCAAGTCAAGTCTCCGTTGTCCTCTACACGAGCCAAATGAGCCATTCCATTCGTCCGTTTAGGTCCTCCTGAATTGGTTAAAATGATGTATTCTTTTCCTTCGTGCATGGTGTGAATAGCAGCCATTTGGACATAAACATCTTTAACCTGATTATATCTCTTGATTTCCTTGTCCCAAGTTTGCCCACCATCTTTACTTGTGGCAACCTGTAAATCACCCGTTAATCCTCTCATAAAGAGTTTCACATCACCATTATTTAACTGTACAGCAACTGACTCTGTATTTTGGGCAGGACTATTATTCATAGTTGAGGAATGAATTTTCCTTCTACCTACCGTCCTATCATCATTGACAGCCGCTCCAGCCTGCCATGTTTCTCCATGGTCATCTGAATAAATCAAACGAGAAGACTGGGATCCGCTTAGATGGGAGATAGCATTGGTGGTATAAGTAGGAACTAAGATACGACCCTTGTGCTCTCCTGTTCTAAGCACAATTCCTGTACCTGGACCTGTTCCTAAAAATTTCATCCAATCTTGGCGAATTGATGGTGTAATATCTCTTGGTTGCGACCAAGTTTTCCCATCATCATCACTATAGGAAAGCCACAAATAGCTCGTATAGGCTACACGAAATGGATTTTTAGCAGATGGAGCAAAGTAGATATTCCCAAGAAGCTCTTCTCCTTTATAGAGGTCACCCTTATCTCTGTAGGCTTCTTCTTTTGGATCCACTACAACGCGATAATCTGTTTTTTGATTATTTGCATCATATACTTCTCCGTTTTCTCGGACAGTATATGCTTGATTTTCCCCTTGTTTATATAGTAATTGATAGTGCTTATCTCCAACTTGTTGATAAGCTTTTTGAGGTTTGTTTGGCATTCCAAAGACAGCTCGACCTTCTGGAAACATATCGTAGATTGAAAAAATTCTCTTTGTGGTAGGATCTTGAACCAAGACCATATCGATATTAAGTGGAGATGGTGCCTGCGGATCTTTTGCTTCTGGATTGTCTCGCAAGTTGGTCAAGGTTAAGGTTGGCTGCCAAGTAGTTCCCCCATCCTCACTTCTCCTAACGACCATAGCAATATCTCCCCAATCAGAATGGTGGAGACGACGCTGATCTGCCCCTGCCAGTAATGTTCCTTTATCCGTACGTAGCAAAGCTGGAATCCGATAACTCTTAATTCCTTCACTATTTGGCTTACCATTGACACCGCTCATAAACAACTCTTGCTTCTCTGTCAAGACTGCCCCTTCAGGAAGTGACGGCTCAATATCTGTCACATCAAATAACTGGCTACGTTTTTTGACTTCCTCTGGAGTTAGAGCACGATTGTATACAGTCAGATTACGAATAGAGAGATTTGAGCCCCACTTCAGTTCTCCTGCTCTATTAGTTGCACCTAACTGAAGTTTATCCACATCTGGCATGTCTGCCAGGAATTTCCCTGACTTTTTATTCGTACGAGATAATACACCATTCACATAAAGACGAACCTGACCATTTGGACTATCCTTTTTTGGTCTTTCAACAGTAAAAGTAACCGAATTATACTTGCCTGGTCTAATCTTCAAAGGCGCATCTGTATAACTTCCATAAAATTGACTACCATCAGCTCCACGTCCCTCTATCAAAGCTGTCCCATTATTGATTGCCATTGTAAAGTACTCATTTACTTTAGTTGTACTGGAAGCAGAAAAGAGATTGTAAAAACTAGGACCATCAGCAGCCGGTTTGAACTCCACATGAACAGTTGCATTTTGGAGTCCCTTTACTTTCTCTAATTCATCAGACAAGTCTACTCTTTTTCCATTTGAATCATTCGTCTCTAAGTCATCTTTTTCTATCACTGTTTCGACATTTTCCAAATCTCGTGCATAGTAATCTCTTGGAATTTTTTCTTCTTGCTTATCTTCCCTTTCTTGTTCTTGATCATTGCCAGAAAGTTCAGTCTCTGAAACAGACTCTACATGCTCTGCAGGAAGAGTTATATTTTCTCCTTCCTCAGAAGGCTGGCTCTTTTCTGTATCAGTTAGGGTTGAGCTCCCCCCCCCCCGAAAGTTGAGTTTCATTTGCCAGAGGTTGCTCACTCGCCCCTTCTTGAGCTAAAACAGGAGACGTTCCAAACACCACTGCTCCCACAATCATAGAAACCGCTCCTACCGATAGTTTCCTAATACTATAACGACACTTACGTTCTTGAACATTCCGATTCATACTGTTCCTCTCTATATCTATATCCCGATTTCTGAAATAAGACATTTACTCCAGAAAATGCACTTAGTTTGTCTTTTCTTAACTTTCTTTTACTACAGTTCATTTAAATGACAAAAATGAACTAAACAAACTATCTCAAATTGGTGCCAAATTTCCCCTCTCCTTTCTCCAATCAGACTCCTGCCAATCTAGTTTATCTACCAGGACACCGCTGCAATTAAACTAAAATATCTCTTTATAAGCAAATGATGGACATCAGCTTATGCTATTTACACCATACTTCCTGCTCAATCCTTATCGAACACTTTTTCAAATAGCTTTTCATAAGCATAAATACTTGTAGAAATAATGGGAAATATAATCAAGCTCACAATCAGAATCTTATCCAGCTTAAAGGGGACAATCCCAAATAAGTGAAGAAATAAATCAATCAGAAAACTGTCGAAAAAAACTGTCAAAAGTAGTTCAATTTGTCTTTTTCTCTGCTTTTTTGTCTTGAATGCCTTAAATATCATATTATTCCCCTTTTCTAAGCTTCAATCCCTTCTCTCTATCTGTCATTTCGCATAGCTGCTACTATTTTTACAGCAATCTATCTTTAAATATACATAAAGATAAGATTCTATCACTTTTTATAAGTGTTAGCAAATTTATTATACCTCATTTCTAAAACGCTTTCAATACAGTGTAGTATAATAGATTTTAGTTTCAAGAAACTCTTTTGTATAATAATATCCTTGAAAGTAGTTTCAGATGAACATTTATAGTCCATAAAAAGAAAACAGAGACTCATCTGTTTTTTACACTCAATGAAAATCAAAGAGCAAACTAAGAAGCTAGCCGCATGATGCTCAAAACACTGTTTTGAGGTTGTAGATGAAACTGACGAAGTCAGCTCAAAACACCGTTTTGAGGTTGTAGATGAAACTGACGAAGTCAGCTCAAAACACCGTTTTGAGGTTGTAGATGAAACTGACGAAG
>NZ_VMKV01000077.1:0-11498 GCF_013276335.1 Streptococcus sp. 2100
CTGTCAAAGATGGGATTATACCACTTTGATAAAATTAGTCAACACTTATCCTGACACTTTTATCATTTTTTTCATCGCTGAATCCCACTGAAAGTTCTATAAGGAAGTTAGCCATCCATCCTTCCTAAAAATGAGATGGTTCAACTATAGTGAAATGAAATAAGAACAGGACAAATCGGTCAGGACAGTCAAATCGAGTTCTAACAATGTTTTAGAAGTAGAGGTGTCCTATTCTCGTTTCAATCTACTATAGCTTATGACGAGCCCTTCCTTTACCAGATAGATCTATAGCGAAAGGAAATAAAAACGCAACAGATTGATTAGGAAATGCAAAGCAATTTCTAGAACTGTTTTAGCAGTCGCTATCTACTTTCCTAGCTTCAAGCTACTCTATCTTTGACACCGGGCTCATCTACTCTTGCCCCTATTTTTAAGCACAATAAAAGCCAGTAGACTCGAGTTCCTACTGACTTTCCTTCTCCGTGGTTTGGACTAGGCAGCCAAAACGTTGCGTCCTTTACGACGACGAGCTGCCAATACGCGACGACCATTTTTAGTTGACATACGGTTACGAAATCCGTGTTTGCGCGCACGACGAAGTTTACTTGGTTGATAAGTACGTTTCACGATGAATACCTCCTCATAGATTTTGTATTCGTTTAGCCGGCTATAAAGTGATCAGTTACTAAACATACTTTACCATTCTATCTGATTCTGTCACTTTTGTCAATAGCTCTAGGCAAATGTTTCCAGCTTTTTCTCATGTAAGCCCTATCTGCGATACTGTTTTAAGAAACGAGTCATCTTTTCTTGGATTTGGGCTAGTTCCTCGACACGAGGAAGGTAAACGATACGGAAGTGGTCTGGTTCCTGCCAATTAAAGCCTCTCCCATGAACCAAGAGCACCTTTTCCTGCTTCAAGAAATCAAGGACAAACTGCTCATCATCATCGATACGGTACATATTGCGGTCGATTTTGGGGAAGATATAGAGACCCGCCTTGGGTTTAACGGCAGATAAACCTGGAATATCCTGAATGGCATGGTAGATGAAGTTTCTTTGCTCGTAGATTCGTCCACCAGGAAGGAGTAATTCATCGACTGATTGGTGACCACCCAAGGAGGTTTGGACGACTTGTTGGGCCAAAACGTTAGAGCAAAGGCGCATATTGGACAGCATATTGAGCCCTTCGATATAGCCCTTAACATGAGTCTTAGGGCCAGACAGGACCATCCAACCCACACGGAAACCAGCGATACGATGCGATTTTGACAGACCATTCATGCTGACACAGAAGAGATCCGGTGCCAGACTCGCCACAGGCGTATGCACATGCCCATCCATGACCATGCGATCATAGATCTCATCCGCAAAGATGATCAAGTCGTTTTGACGGGCAATCTCAATAATCTCCAACAAGAGTTCCTTCGGATAAAGGGCTCCAGTTGGGTTGTTTGGATTGATAAGGACGATTGCCTTGGTATTGGAAGTGATTTTTGACTTGATATCCGCAATATCAGGGTACCATTCTGCAGCTTCATCACAGATATAGTGAACGGCATTTCCCCCAGCTAGGCTGACAGCCGCTGTCCAGAGAGGATAGTCTGGCATAGGCACCAAGACCTCATCTCCATTGTCCAAAAGCCCCTGCATGGACATGACGATCAGCTCACTGACACCATTTCCAAGGTAAATATCATCCATAGCCACATTGGGGAATTTCTTCAGTTGGCAGTACTGCATGATGGCCTTACGGGCTGAGAAAATCCCTTTGGAATCAGAATAGCCTTCACTATCACGCGCATTCATAATCAAGTCATGGATGACCTCGTCTGGTGCTGTAAAGCCAAATTCTGCTGGATTTCCTGTGTTCAGACGCAAAATCTTTTCTCCATTTGCTCGCATCCGCATGGCTTCTTCCAAAACCGGACCACGGATATCATAAGCAACATGCTCTAACTTACTAGACTTGTTATATTCTTTCATCTTGTTTCCTCCATTCATCAGACTAGTAACATTATACCACTAGAAAAAGAATGCGACAAGTTTGCTGGAAGCTGTTACTAGATTTATATAGAAGAAAATCCTCGCTAAAAGCGAGGTCAAGACAAGTGAAATAGCAGATGTTTTGCCAAAGAAAGATCACATACCAAAAGATAAACCTAGAAAAAGCAAGCCTAAAAAGGAGTCATAAAGAAGATTAAACATGAGGAAGAGCCCCCATATCATCAAGTGATCCCAGCGACCACTTCTTTTAGCGACTAGGAATAATACCAGATGGTAGAATACATGAAAGACTAAAAAGCCAACAAAACCTGGATAAAGAAGCGGTACCAGACTCTCTAATTGCCAAATCATGATCACTTCTACCAAGACCGAAGCTAAGATGATTCCATAATAAAGGAAATTTATTTTTTTTGATTTTTGAAAAGAGTTTTTCATAACCACTCCTCTCCAATCTATTCTATCTTTACTCTCACTCTTTTTTATATATTTTAACATATATACATACATATGTCAAGCGCTACCATTTTTTGAAAAATACTTTTTTTGCTTTACTTCTATAGTGAAAAGGTTTACAATTGTAGTAAGAAAATTTCAGGAGGTTTCATTATGACACAACGTTACCAAAATATCATGGTCGCAATCGATGGGTCTAAGGAAGCAGACTTGGCTTTTGTCAAGGGAGTTCATTCTGCTCTACGAAACGACGCTAAACTCACCATCGCCCATGTCATTGACACACGCGCTCTCCAAAGCGTATCCACCTTTGATGCTGAAGTTTACGAACAACTCCAAGTCGACGCTGAAAGTCTGATGAAAGAGTACGAAAAACGTGCTAAAGATGCTGGTGTGGCCGATGTTCATATCGTCATTGAAATGGGAAATCCAAAGACCCTACTGGCACGTACTATTCCCGATGCTGAGGAAGTGGACCTCATCCTCCTTGGCGCAACCGGTCTCAACGCCTTTGAACGCCTCTTGGTCGGCTCTTCATCTGAATACATCCTCCGCCATGCTAAGGTCGATTTGCTGGTTGTGAGAGAACAAGAAAAAACCTTATAATCACGTCAGCTTCCATCTGCAACCTCAAAAACATGTTTTGAGCTGACTTCGTCAGTCTTATCTACAGCCTCAAAGCAGTGCTTTGAGCAACCCGCGGCTAGTTTGCTCTTTGATTTTCATTGAGTATTATTTCTCTCTTTATGGCGTTCATAAGCCTTGAGCTGGCGCTGCAGTTCCTTTTTAATAGCAGGTTCTGGAGCATATTTTTCTTCCCAATCATCTGGTTTTAAGATTTTGTGGGTCACTGGATCAAAATGAGCCTTGCCATCTGGAAAAATTTTCCCCATATTAGCCTGATGGACAATGTCAAAAATACGTTCTGGGTCCACCCCCATCAAGACAAAACTACCGTAGGTAAAGTAAAGCGTGTCAATCAAGGCATCCACTTGCCCTATCAAATCTTGCTGGGCAGGCGTCTTCTTGGCTACTTTATCTGCCGCCTTATCAAGAGCCTGATGAAGTTGCGATAGAGCTTGAGCAAAGTCCTCTTCAGAAGGACTGGCTGCTCGAACAAACTCCACCAATTCTTCTATTTTAAAGCCAGCCCTATGGGTTGCACCTTCTAAATCCCAAGCTCGAGGTTCTTCTTGGGTCCGTTCATCCATCATGTGGTGGAAGGTCTTGACCTTATTGAAATGATAGTCACGGCTGACAAAGACTTTTTCTGAAGCCAAAACACCAAAATGTTCCAAGGCCTTGTGGATTCCGTCTTGCTGATTGCTGGTGGTAATGTGCTTGGCAACTTCCTTGACACTGCTACTACCATTTCCCATAGCCACAGACATACCGACACCCGCCAACATTTCTAGGTCATTGTCCGAGTCTCCAAAGGCCATGACTTGGTTGAGGTCAAAGCCATATTCTTTCCCGACTAGTCGAATGCCTTCCAATTTAGAGTTTCCTTGATTGATGACATCCGCAGCAAAAGGATTGCTACGTGTCAATTTCAAGTCTTCAAAATCAGCTGCCGCCTTCTCAGATTCTTCTGGCGTCATCAGCATCAAGACTTGGTAGATAGGCTGATTCATCAGATGAAGCAGGTCTTCTTCCTTTTGGGGAACAACCTTGCTGACCATTCGATTAAAAGACTGACTTACCGTCCGAGTTAAAACAGAGGGAACGAAGCGACTGATTCGTTGGGAAAAAGAACCCAGACCAAAGGACATGATTTTGGAACCCAACATGGCATCCTTGGTCCCTAGGGCAATCTCCTTGCCCTCTTTTTTAGCATAGCTAATTAGATGGCGCAAATGCAACTTGGAAATAGGGCTCGTGAACAAGACTCTTTCTTTATTAAAGATATACTGGCCATTATAGGTTACCGCAAAATCCAGATCCAAATCGTCCATCAATTCCTTAACAAAAAAAGGTCCTCGACCCGTTGCTACACCAACTAGCACTCCTTGCTCTTTGACAATCTTAATCGCGTCCTTAGTGGATTTCAAAACACTCTTGCGATCGTTAACCAAGGTTCCATCGATATCAAAAAAAACAGCTTTGACTTCCATCCTATCCCAATCTCCCCTTTTGTGATACAATGATTATACCACATTTCAGAAAGAGTGAGTAAATCATGCCTAAGAAAATCCTTGTTTTACATACGGGCGGAACTATTTCCATGCAAGCCGATGCTTCTGGCGCTGTTGTGACGAGTTCAGATAATCCCATGAACCATGTATCCAACCCACTTGAAGGAATCCAAGTCCACGCCTTAGACTTTTTTAACCTGCCAAGCCCCCATATCAAACCCAAGCATATGCTGGCTCTCTACCAGAAAATTAAAGAGGAAGCGGCTAACTACGATGGAGTGGTGATCACACACGGAACCGATACTTTGGAAGAAACAGCTTATTTCCTTGATACCATGGAAGTTCCCCATATGCCTATCGTTCTAACAGGGGCCATGCGCAGCTCCAATGAACTCGGTAGTGACGGTGTTTATAACTATCTGAGTGCTTTACGAGTGGCTAGCGATGACAAGGCTGCTGACAAAGGAGTTTTGGTTGTTATGAACGATGAAATCCATGCTGCCAAGTATGTTACCAAAACACATACGACCAACGTCAGCACCTTCCAGACCCCAACACACGGTCCACTTGGTCTGATCATGAAACAGGAAATCCTCTACTTTAAGACAGCTGAACCTCGTGTTCGCTTTGATCTTGATCACATACAAGGCTTGGTGCCTATCATCTCGGCTTATGCTGGTATGACAGATGAGCTGATTGATATGCTGGATTTAGAACACTTGGACGGTTTAATTATCCAAGCCTTCGGAGCTGGTAATATTCCCAAAGAAACGGCTCAAAAATTAGAAAACCTTCTGCAAAAAGGAATCCCAGTCGCCCTGGTTTCACGATGCTTTAACGGTATCGCTGAGCCTGTTTATGCCTACCAGGGTGGGGGCGTGCAATTACAAAAATCTGGTGTCTTCTTTATTAAAGAACTCAACGCCCAAAAAGCCCGCTTGAAACTCCTCATTGCCCTCAATGCCGGACTAACAGGGCAAGATTTGAAAGACTATATGGAAGGCTAAGACTCTTGAAAAATCTCTTCAAACCACGTCAGCTTCCATCTACAAGCTCAAAGCAAGGACTTGAGCTGACTTCGTTAGTTCTATCCACAAGCTCAAAGCAGGGACTTGAGCTGACTTCGTTAGTTCTATCCACAAGCTCAAAGCAGGGACTTGAGCTGACTTCGTCAGTTCTATCCACAAGCTCAAAGCAGGGACTTGAGCTGACTTCGTCAGTTCTATCTACAAGTTCAAAACAGTGTGTTGCGCAGTCTTTAACCAGCCGCCTAGTCCGCTCTATGGTATTCATTAAGTCAACATCTCTTGTTTAAGAGCACAAAATCAGGAAATCTTCTCGATTCCCTGATTTTTTCTATTTACGTTTTCGTGTTGAGCTACGTTCTGTTAATCCATGAGATAATAGAACTTCACGTTCTTCCAACACTTCCTTGTGCATAATCTTAGTCAACATACGCATACTAATGGCACCAAGGTCATAAAGAGGTTGGGCAATAGTTGTCAAGTTTGGACGGGTAAAGCGAGAGACTTGCGAATCATCACTGGCAATGATCTCAAATTCTTCTGGTACTGACACACCTTTATCAGCCAAACCGTTCAAGACACCTGCCGCCAACTCATCACCTGTTACAATTGCTGCAGTTGCATTTGATGAAATCAAGCGCTCTGCCAAGGCATAGCCATCTTCATAAGTGTATTTAGATTCAAATACCAATCCTTCGCTATAAGGAATATCTGCTTTTTTCAAAGCTTCCTTGTAGCCAACCAAACGAACCTTACCATTGATGTCATCCACTAGTGGACCACTGACAAAAGCAATGCGCTCATTTTCTTTAGCGAGATAGGTCACTGCATCAATCGTAGCTTGTTTGTAGTCAATATTGACACTTGGAAGCTGATGCTCTACATCCACAGTTCCTGCGAGAACAATCGGAGTACGTGAACGCGAAAATTCTGAGCGAATTTTATCTGTCAAGTGATAACCCATAAAGATAATGCCATCTACCTGCTTTGAAAAGAGGGTATTGACAACAGAAACTTCTTTCTCGTTATCTTCATCGCTATTAGCTAGGACAATATTGTACTTGTACATTTCTGCAATATCATCAATCCCCTTAGCCAAACTCGAAAAATAACCATTGGTAATATTTGGAATCACGACACCAACAGTGGTTGTCTTTTTACTTGCAAGACCACGCGCAACTGCATTTGGACGATAATCCAAACGATCAATTACCTCTAACACTTTTTTACGGGTATTCTCTTTTACATTTTTATTGCCATTAACCACACGGCTGACCGTCGCCATGGAAACACCTGCTTCACGAGCGACATCATAAATGGTTACTGTGTCATCTGCATTCATTCCTTTTCCTGTCCTTTCTATCCCACACATTCTTTTACAAGTAGAGGCACCGATTAAAGCTCTATATCTACTTACAAAAGTGAAGATGTGAAAATTTCGTTTTCATATTTTTACTTATTCCATTCTATCACTAATTGTAAACACTTTCAAGTGTTTTTTGAGGATTGATTGAAAAAATTTCATAGAAAGCCTAGGTTTAGCTCCTTGCTACCACCTTAGAGCCACAAAAAGGAGGAAACTAAGCCCCCTCAAGTTACAAATTGTTTGATTGAATAATTTTAATTTTAACACATAATGGTTTTCGCGTTATGATAGTATCACAACCAACCAGATTCTTTCGCGATATTAGCTGCCTCTGTTCGATTACCTGCATCTAGTTTCGAAAGAATATTGGTGACATAGTTTCGGACTGTTCCGTTGGATAAATAAAGTTGATCTGCAATTTCTTGGTTAGAGAAACCCTGAGCAATTCCCTTTAAGACTGCGATTTCTTGTTCTGTCAACGGATTGGGATGCATCATCACCACTTCCATCAATTCAGGCGAATACTCCTTGCCTCCTTCGAGGACAGTATGCAAAGTTTGCATGAGGTCTGCAATGTTTCTTTCTTTTAATACATAAGCATCTACTCCAGCCTTGACCGCACGTTCAAAATACCCTGGGCGCTTGAAGGTCGTCACTACAACCACCTTTGTTTCGAGCTTTTCTGCTCGTATCCACTCCAAGACTTCAAGACCAGTCTTAACAGGCATCTCTACATCAAGAATGGCAATATCTACGGACTCTTTTTCTAAGAGTTGGATTGCTTCTTGCCCATTCTTGGCTTGTAAGACAGACTCTACATCTGCTTGAAAGGCAAGCAACTGGCACATAGCATCTCGCAACATACTTTGATCTTCTGCGACTAATACTTTCATCTACTTTCTCTCCTTATAAGGTAGTCGAACCTGAACTTCTGTCGGTTGTTTCCAACTAATTACCTTTACTTCTCCCGAAAACGGAAGAATACGATCTCGAACTGTATGGAGGTCATCCCCCTTTATAGAAGCAAAGCCACAGCCATCATCTCTCACTGTTAGAATGAGTTCTTTCTCTGTCCGTTCTAATTTTAAGTAGACTTTAGACGCTTTAGCATGTTTGATGATATTGGTCACCAACTCAAGCAAAATCATGGAAGCCGTTGACTCCAATTCTTGAGTAAGGCTAGCAGTATCTAATTGATTAGCTATTTCCACCTCAATTCCAGCAATTTCTAACATCTTTTTCACAGTCTCTAGTTCGGATGTCAAAGTTCTAGACTTAAGATTTTCCACAATGGTTCGAACTTCACGCATTGATTCTTTGCTAATTTGCTGTATTTCTCTTAATTCCTTTTCCACCTGTGGATAAGCCTGCATTTGAAATAACTGCAAGGCTAGATCAGTTTTAACACTAAGCATAGCAAAGGTATGTCCCAAGCTATCATGCAAATCTTGACCGATACGATTGCGCTCATTTTCTGCTAGCAATAGATTTATCTGGGCATTTTGCTTGACCTGAGCTTCTTTCAAATCCTCGATAATGCGAATCCGAACCGAGCCCAAAGTCATCAAATCAACAAAAGCAAGAATTACAAGCATATAAACTAGAAACTCAACTTCGATTCTCTGAATAATCAAAAGTCGCCCCACAACAAGGACTTGAGCAAGGAGAAATGTCCATACATGTAAAGACTTTAAACTACGTACGCCAAAATGATAACTTAAGAGGTTAGAAAGGAAAAAGAAAAACCAGATATAATTCCCAGCAACAAAGGCGGTATTCCCAGCTACATAGACCAGCATGATCCCCCAGAAAAGCCAAGATAGGCGCTGGTTCTTAGTTATTAAAACACCCAAATACGTCACTACAAATAGAATATCAACCAATAAATGCCAAGCAGGAAGCTCCCCAATCACTACAGGTAGGATGGGAAAAAGCATAAAAATCAAACTGGCCCAAAACATATAGTGTATGCTTTTCAGTCTTTCAAGCATTAAGCATTCTCCTTATGACCTTGAAGGTAAATAGTCAAACCAAATAAAACTGCTGAAAAAACAAGTAAATAAACTGTGGCTGATAGATTGATGCCACCCTTGTTTAAGAAGGTCTTGAGCAACTCCATCAACTGATAGGTCGGGAGACACTTACCGACTGCTTGCATCCAGTCTGGAAATAAAGAGATAGGCATCCAGAGCCCACCTAAAACAGCCAAGCCAAGGTAAAGAAGATTGCCCACGACAGACATCAGCTGACTAGTTGGTAAGAGAGTCAAGGCCAAGCCAAGCGCTACAAAAGCAATACTTCCCATAATCAGCAAAATCGCAGCTCCAACCCATCTTGCTAAAGGCATATCCACACCTCTGACCAAGTGCCCAACTGAGAAAACAACCAGGATTGAGACCAAATAATCAACCATCATACTAGTTATCTTTGATAGATAATATTCTACCATATTTACTGGAGTATGACGTAATGTTTTCTGCCAGTTGTTGATCTTATCGGTATGTAAGACAGCTGGGAATGAAAACATAGCTGTCGACATCATGGAAAAAGCCGTCATGGAGATGAGGTAGTCACGCATAAAATTATCTAGTCCACCAGGTGTGTCCTGGTACATGCCAGAAAAGAATAGATAGAAGGCTGTCGGCATCCCTACGGATAATAGATAATAGACTAATTGTCGTTTGGTCAATAGAAATTCTATCTTGTTTAGTGCGATCCATCGTTTCATCTTAGTCATCTCCCTTTTGTGTTTCTTCAAAGATTGTATCTAGCAAACTACGGTTATTAACTTCGATTTCTTGTATGCTACATCCTGCTTGAACTAACAGTTCCCAAAAAGCATTTGCCTCTCGTGTGACTACTTGCAGAGCATCTTGTTTTTGTACCCAATTTTCAACCAAGTTTGACTGTTCGACAACTTCCTTATATGCTAGAGGAAGGATAAAGTGCTTTTCAATCTCCTCACTGCGCATGGCTAGAGGTGTTGTATCGCGAATCAACTCTCCCTTATTCAAGACCAAGATTCGGTCCGCTGTATGCTCTACCTCTTCAATATAATGAGACGAATAGAGAATGGTGACTCCCTGCGCTTTTAGGTCCTGAACAATTTCCCAAAAGCGTTGACGAGTTGAAGTATCCATGGCAGCAGTTGGTTCATCTAAAAAGACAAGCTTTGGTCGCCCAATCAAGGTCAAGACAAAAGAGAAGAGACGCTTTTGCCCGCCTGACAATTTTTCTGCGAATTGCTCTTTCTGATGCTGGTCAAACTGCAATAGTTGATCGATTTCCTGGTTGCTCAAGGGATTTGGGTAAATGCTTTGAAAGAAAGCAATCAACTCTATGACCTTTAATTTCTGAACGATGACATTTTCTTGAGGCAGATAACCTCTAATATAGTCTAACTGAGAACTCGTCACTGGCAATCCTTGGATAGATACTTGTCCACTGGTGACCAGTTTATCTCCGAGCAAACAGTCCAAGAGTGTGGTCTTTCCTGCTCCGTTTGGCCCAATCATGGCAACACATTCACCTTCAGCTATCTCAAAGGAAATATCCTTCAAAATAGCCTTACCCTTGATGTTTTTATGTAAGCCTTGTACCTTAATCATGTTCATAATATTCTCCTTTCAATCACTCCATTCCCATAGGGAAAACGACGAAAATCATAAATCCAAAACCCCAAGCACCACGGATGAATTGGTAAAGGAAGTCTTGATCAAACCAACCTGTAAACATTTCTACCAACCATACCAAGAGTGACAGACCAATAAAGAGATAGATAATCGCTTTTTTCATTCCTCAAACTCCTTTTTCACATCTGAGACTAATTTCAAACCTTCTCTAACAAGCCAAGACATCATTCCAAATCCAGCAAAGACCTCCCAAGGAAAATGGTAGAAATCCTCATCCAATCCCGAAAACATGAGATAGGTCATAACTCCTGCTGCTACTAAACTCACTGCGATAATCATGTTATTTCTCATCTCTTCTTCCTCCATTTGATACTACAATTATAGTCTTTTGAAATCAGAGGAGATAGAAGCTTCTGTCACTAGAAAATATGACAAATGTCATAAAAAATTCTGTTCAAAACAAGCAAGATACACTATACAATAAAACACAATTAGAAAAATCTAAGGCAACTTCCTCAAAAGAGATATCAAACCCAATTCACACCATAATATAAACTAATACTTATTTAAAATCAAAAAGAGTAGAAATTTTTATCAGGCAAACACATATATTATACGTTGAACAAAACCCTTCTATTGCTTTCTTAAAAATTTATAGGAGGCTAAATTTATAAGAGTTATAAAATCTGTTAAATTTCAATGTGTATACCTAAACTACGGTATTTATTGAAAAGACTGGAGACAAAAAGTATACGCTACCAAAATGAATTACTGAAATTCAAAAAAAGAGAGAACCAAACTGATTCCCTCTTAATGTATATAATATCTAGTTTTAAAAATACACACTCACATATCTCTGTAATGAATCGGGAAGACAGGA
>NZ_VMKV01000078.1:0-3517 GCF_013276335.1 Streptococcus sp. 2100
CAAAGATGGGATTATACCATAGTTCGTGACAGTTCCAGCTTTTTTTGATAAAATCATACAGTATGCCCTTGGGTACAAAGTATGAACTGGGACTGTCTTTCCCAGCTTCGGAGGTAAAAAATGTCAGATTCACCAATCAAATACCGTTTGATTAAGAAAGAAAAACATACAGGAGCTCGTCTGGGAGAAATCATCACTCCCCACAGCACCTTCCCAACACCTATGTTTATGCCAGTTGGGACTCAAGCCACTGTCAAAACTCAGTCGCCTGAAGAATTGAAGGAGATGGGTTCGGGAATTATCCTGTCAAACACCTATCATCTCTGGCTTCGTCCTGGAGATGAACTTATTGCTCGCGCAGGTGGTCTCCACAAGTTCATGAATTGGGACCAGCCTATCTTGACAGATAGTGGTGGTTTTCAGGTTTATTCCTTAGCAGATAGCCGTAATATCACAGAAGAAGGAGTAACCTTTAAAAACCATCTCAATGGTTCCAAGATGTTCCTATCGCCAGAAAAAGCTATCTCTATTCAGAATAATCTAGGCTCAGACATCATGATGTCCTTTGACGAATGTCCTCAGTTTTATCAACCTTACGATTACGTTAAGAAATCAATCGAGCGTACCAGTCGTTGGGCTGAGCGTGGTTTGAAGGCTCACCGTCGTCCGCATGACCAAGGGTTATTTGGGATTGTGCAGGGGGCAGGATTTGAAGACCTGCGTCGCCAATCGGCTCATGACCTTGTCAGCATGGATTTCCCAGGCTACTCTATCGGTGGCTTGGCAGTAGGAGAAACCCACGAAGAGATGAATGCGGTTTTGGACTTCACAACCCAACTGCTTCCTGAAAATAAACCTCGCTATTTGATGGGTGTCGGAGCGCCAGATAGCTTGATTGATGGGGTCATTCGTGGGGTGGATATGTTTGACTGTGTCTTGCCGACTCGTATCGCTCGTAACGGGACTTGTATGACCAGTCAGGGACGTTTGGTTGTCAAAAATGCCCAGTTTGCTGAGGACTTTACGCCACTGGATCCTGAGTGTGATTGCTACACATGTAAGAACTACACACGCGCCTACCTTCGTCACCTACTCAAAGCTGATGAAACCTTCGGTATCCGCTTAACTAGCTACCATAATCTTTACTTCTTGCTTAACCTGATGAAGCAAGTGCGACAAGCCATCATGGATGACAATCTCTTGGAATTCCGTGAGTATTTTGTGGAAAAATATGGCTATAATAAGTCAGGACGCAATTTCTAAAACGGAATAGATATAAGCTAAAAATCCTAAGTTTTCTCTTAGGATTTTTCTTCTTTTTTTGATAGAATAAAGTGTATAATGAAAGGGAGAATAAACTCGTATGCGCATTAAATGGTTTTCCTTGATTAGGATTACAGGTTTACTACTGGTACTCTTGTATCATTTCTTTCAGACCATCTTTCCTGGAGGATTTTTCGGGGTAGATGTCTTTTTCACATTTTCAGGTTTCCTGATTACGGCTCTACTCATCGAAGAGTTTTCTAAAAATCATGAGATTGACTTGATTGGATTTTTTAGGAGACGCTTTTATCGGATTGTGCCACCTGTGATTTTGATGGTCTTGGTAACCATGCCCTTTACCTTTCTAGTTCGCCAAGATTATGTGGCTGGAATTGGGGGTCAGATTGCGGGTGTTTTAGGCTTTATGACTAACTTCTATGAACTGCTAACAGGTGGGAGTTATGAATCTCAGTTCATTCCTCATTTGTTTGTTCATAATTGGAGCTTGGCCGTTGAGGTTCACTACTATATTCTTTGGGGATTGGCAGTTTGGTTCTTATCCAAACAGTCCAAATCAAATGGTCAGTTGAGGGGAATGGTTTTTCTCTTATCAGCTGCTGCCTTCTTGATTAGCTTCTTCTCCATGTTTATTGGTAGTTTTCTAGTGACCTCTTATTCCTCTGTTTACTTCTCCAGTTTAACTCATGTCTATCCATTCTTTTTGGGAAGTATCCTGGCAACGATTGTAGGCGTTCGTCAGACGACTTCCCTCGTCAAGCAGTTGGATAAAATCTGGGATTTACGCAAGACCCTTTTGGTTTTTGGAGGAGGTTTTGGCTTCTTACTCATTTTGACCTTCTTTGTCAAATTTACCTATCTTTTTGCCTATCTTATGGGCTTCTTACTTGCTAGCCTTGCAGCTCTTGCTATGATTCTGGCGGCGCGTGTCTTACATGAAAAGACACATCATATACAAGAGACAAAGATGATTAGCTTTTTAGCGGATACTAGCTATGCAGTTTATCTCTTCCATTGGCCTTTCTACATCATTTTCTCACAGTTGACCTCAAATCTTCTTGCTGTGTTATTAACTTTGATTTTTTCTTATGGATTTGCCAGTCTTTCATTTTATGTATTGGAACCTTGGATTGCAGGCAAGAACACACCTATTTTACAAACTCTTCGTCCCCTGCCTTATATTCACACAATTCTTGCAACAAGTACGGGAATCTTGGCCTTCATTGTCTTCTTAGTGACTTTGTTGGCACCACAAGTGGGAGCGTTTGAGACAGACTTAACTGTCAATGGCTTGAAGCAAGCTGCTAGTACTATTGCCCAAACAAAAGTGATAGCAGAACGAGCAGAAGCTGATAGTTTAGGAATTGCTGATGGCACTATGTTAATTGGTGACTCGGTGGCTTTAAGGGCAAATACAGCCCTGCAGACAGCTCTTCCTGGAGCACAAATTAACGCGCAGGTCAGCAGAACAACCAAGACTGCCAATGAAATCATGATAAACAATAGCCAAAATAAATTTTTACCTAAGATGGTGGTCATTGCGACTGGGGTAAATAATCCTGAAAATTACAAGGAAGACTGGGACAGTATCGTGAAAAATCTTCCTAAGGGCCACCATATGGTTTTGGTGACTCCTTATGAGGGAGATAAGACAAAAGAGACCTATGCCATCGTTGAGAAGGCTGCTGCCTACATGAGAGAATTGGCAGAGAAGACACCTTACATCACGATAGCAGATTGGAATCAAGTTGCGAAAGAGCATCCAGAAATTTGGGCAGGAACAGACCAAGTCCATTTCGGAAGTGACACTAGCACTATTGAAGCAGGAGCAAAATTGTATGCAGATACGATTGCCACAGCCTTGAAGACAGCTCAAGACAAGCCAGTCAAATCAAAATAACGTGTATTAAAAAGAGAAGAGTTGGAGAAATCCAACTCTTTTAAAATATCGCATCTCTGTGCCTTTCTTGTGTTTGTGGTTGAACAACAAGTATAACACAGAGGTGTTTTCTTATGTCTACACTTTCAGCTAGTTGAACCATCTAATTTTTAGGAGGGCTGGGTGGCTAACTTCATTATATAACTTTCATTTAGTAAATCGAACGTGAAAATGTCCCATTTGATAAAATAGTCGTATGAAAAGTATCCAACTGAATATGAATGAAACGAAAAAATATCTTGTGATAAAAGCTATAGACCAAGGAAAGAAAACAAAGGATCGAGCCTGTGTCGAACT
>NZ_VMKV01000079.1:0-921 GCF_013276335.1 Streptococcus sp. 2100
AGAAGGTATTCTAGGCTTAGTTTAGGTTTTCGTCCCCCTTTTGCGTGTTTACCTTGATAAGCTGTTTTCAATACAGCTAACATCTCTTCAAAAGTCGTGCGCTGAACAGCAACAAGGAGCTTAAATCGTGTATCAGTTAGTTGTTTACTTGCTTCATAATTTTATTGTATCATATTTTTGTTTCACAGGAAGTCTATTATATTTAAGGATATTTGAAAGCTGTATTTTAGAAAAACAATTATGGAGTTTTGATATTTTCTTAGTTTCAAACAAGCATGTTATAATAAAGCTATGGCATATAGTACAGATTTTAAACATCGAGAATTAGATTACATCAAAGAGGGGCACAGCCATGTCGAGGCAGCCAAGGTTTTTGATGTTGGCGTCAGAACTCTCTTCATGTGGGAAAAGAAAGACGTGAACAAGGACACTCATACTAAGCTAAAATAAAAAAGCATTATATAGTAGTAATATGAAATCAACTAAAGAAGAAATCCAAGCTATCAAAACACTTTTAAGAGACTCTCGTACAGCTAAATATCATAAACGCCTTCAAATCGTTCTATTTCGTCTGATGGGTAAATCTTATAAAGAGATTATAGAGTTTTTAGACTGTAATCAAACAACGATTTGGCCAACTGTAAAAAAATATGAGGAGTTCGGACGCGATTCTCTCCTTCAAGAAATACGTGGTGGTCGTAACCATGCACATATGACAATTGAGGAAGAGAAAGCCTTTCTTGCCCGTCATTTGAAGGCTGCAGAGGCAGGAGAATTTGTTACAATTGATGCCTTATTTCAGGCTTATAAAAAGGAGTTAGGTTCTTCCTACACACGTGATGCCTTTTATCAACTCTTGAAGCGCCATGGTTGGCGAAATATTAGGCCACGTCCAGAACATCCCAAGAAAGCAGACGTTCA
>NZ_VMKV01000008.1:0-27632 GCF_013276335.1 Streptococcus sp. 2100
CTGTTTTGAGGTTGTGGATAAAACTGACGAAGTCAGCTCAAAACACTGTTTTGAGGTTGTGGATGGAACTGACGAAGTCAGCTCAAAACACTGTTTTGAGGTTGTGGATAGAACTGACGAAGTCAGTAACCATACCTACGGCAAGGCGAAGCTGACGTGGTTTGAAGAGATTTTCGAAGAGTATAAGCATTTTACTGAAATTTTATCTTACCCTCTAGGATGGCAAATGACATTCCCTATCAAAAATGGTAAAATAAGAAAAAATAATCCGAGAATCGAGGAATTAAGATGCAAGAAAAGATTTTGCTAACGGGTGGAGCAGGTTTTATCGGAACCCACACTGTTATTGAGTTAATCCAAGCAGGTCATCAGGTTGTTGTGGTGGATAACCTTGTCAACAGCAATCGCAAAAGTTTAGAAGTTGTTGAGAGAATTACAGGAGTTGAAGTACCTTTCTATGAGGCAGATATCCGTGATATAGATACTCTTCGTGACATTTTCAAACAAGAAGAACCAACAGGGGTCATTCACTTTGCTGGCTTGAAGGCTGTTGGAGAATCTACTCGTATTCCTCTTGCCTACTATGACAACAATATCGCAGGAACTCTTAGCCTTTTGAAAGCTATGGAAGAAGCCAACTGTAAGAACATCATTTTCAGTTCTTCTGCGACAGTTTACGGGGATCCTCATACAGTGCCAATCCTGGAAGATTTCCCACTTTCAGTGACCAATCCATACGGTCGTACCAAGCTCATGCTAGAGGAAGTTTTGATAGATATCTACAAGGCAGACTCAGAATGGAATGTGGTCTTGCTTCGTTATTTCAACCCAATCGGAGCCCATGAAAGTGGAGACCTAGGAGAAAATCCAAACGGTATTCCAAACAACCTCTTGCCATATGTGACTCAAGTAGCTGTTGGGAAATTAGAGCAAGTGCAAGTGTTTGGAGACGATTACGATACCGAAGATGGAACTGGTGTTCGTGACTATATCCACGTTGTCGATTTGGCTAAAGGTCACGTCGCAGCTCTGAAAAAAATCCAAAAAGGTTCAGGCCTAAACGTTTATAACCTTGGAACAGGTAAAGGCTACTCAGTTCTTGAAATTATCCAAAATATGGAAAAAGCAGTGGGACGCCCAATTCCTTACCGCATCGTAGACCGTCGCCCAGGGGATATCGCAGCCTGCTATTCAGATCCTGCAAAAGCCAAAGCAGAACTAGGCTGGGAAGCAGAACTCGGCATCACCCAAATGTGTGAAGATACATGGCGTTGGCAAAGCAAGCATCCAAATGGATTTGAAGACTAAGATGGTGATGTCAATCATTGTCCCCTGCTTAAACGAAGAGGAAGTACTTCCTCTTTTTTATCAGGCTCTGGAAGATTTGATTCCAGATTTGGAAACAGAAATCGAGTATGTCTTTGTCGAGGATGGATCGAACGATGGAACCTTGGAACTTTTAAAGGCCTATCGGGAGCAAAATCCGGCAGTGCATTATCTTTCTTTCTCTCGAAATTTTGGCAAAGAAGCAGCCCTTTATGCAGGCTTGCAATATGCGACAGGAGATTTGGTGGTGGTGATGGATGCAGACCTCCAAGATCCTCCTAGTATGTTGCTTGAGATGAAAAACTTACTAGACCAGAATGCAGATTTGGACTGTGTTGGAACACGGAGAACTAGTCGGGAGGGAGAACCCTTCTTTCGCAGTTTTTGTGCTAATCTCTTTTACCGCCTTATGCAAAAAATTAGTCCAGTAGCCCTGCCATCAGGTGTCCGTGATTTTCGCATGATGAGACGGTCTGTAGTCGATGCCATTTTAAGCTTGACCGAGTCCAATCGTTTTTCAAAGGGGCTCTTCGCCTGGGTGGGTTTCAAAACCTACTATTTGGACTATCCAAATGTCGAAAGGCAGGCTGGCAAGACCAGTTGGAGTTTGAGGCAACTTTTTTTCTACTCCATTGAAGGGATTGTTAATTTTTCAGATTTTCCCCTGATTATCGCCTTTGTGGCGGGACTCCTATCTTGTTTTATTTCTTTTGTGATGACTGTTTTTGTGGTGTTTCGGACCCTTATCTTGGGCAATCCGACATCTGGTTGGACCTCTCTGATGGCTGTTATTCTCTTTCTTGGAGGCATTCAACTCTTGACTATTGGGATTCTCGGTAAATATATCAGTAAGATTTATTTGGAGACTAAAAAAAGACCACTTTATCTTATCAAAGAAAAAAGTTATCATAGATCATGAAAAAGTAGGAATTATCTGGCGCAGTCACTTTTTTGTAATTATAATTCTTTTGGTCTGGAACTTGAGTGATTTTTAAAAAAATTAGGGATTTGACATGATATAAATGAACTATGTGGAATAAATTTACTGCAAAGACGATAACTTAATAAATAAAACATTCAGGAGGGTTATTTTATGCTAAGTAAAGAGGATTATACTGAAGAAATCGGGCTAATAAAGAAACAAAATTATGTAGAGGTTGAACTGTATCCTTTAGTTGCTGATATAATTAAGCCAACTTTAAAAGATAGTTTATCAAAAAGATATGTCTTCGGAAGACAAAGAAGGGGTTTGGGACAAATTTATTATGGTCTAAGTAATTTTCCTGATATAGTTATTTTAGATAAGACTTATGAAAACAAATCTAGGAAAAGTATAAAAATTGAAGAATGGAAGGAACTTCGAGGATGCGTGGAAGTTAAGAATTTAAATTATAGTTTAATTACAGAGGAAAAAATCAAATCAACCATATCGAACAGTTTTGAACATATAACTGGAGAGATGGGACAACTTATTGGAGACCTTTTATGGTATAAAAAAGTAATTTATACAAATGGAATTGAATGGAGATTTCTAAGTTTAGATGACAAGGAAGAGATAGATAATACAATTGTTGAAGTAGTTAACAAAAGAATAGAAACAGAAGAAGCGGGAAATTCTTTTGATTGGTGGAAGAATATTAAAGATTTATCGTTCAATTATACGGATATATGCCTATCTAAAGATTGTAGACGAGAGTGGAATGAATTTGTAAAAAGGGTAAAGGAAATAGAATGGTAGAAGTCTATTCTCATTGAGGAATTTAGATTATAAGTTGCAGTAAGATTTATCTGGAGACTAAAAAAAGACCACTTTATCTCGTTAAAGAAAAAAGTGATCTTCCTGATTTTACAGAAAAAAATAAAGTGAAAAGACTATAATTTTACATGGAAATATGCTAAACTAGAAAGAGTGAAACGTTCTTGTCAATTTACTATGAGAGATTAGTGTTGATCTTTAATCAAGGCACGTGTCGGACAGTTTCTAACAGCCTCTAAGACATCCTGACTAGGAGAAATTTCTTTTTCCAGTTGGTCAGGATTATCGTAAAAACGCACGATTCCATTATCGTGGTAATCAAATAAGTCAGAATAAGTTTGGCAAAGCCCACAGGCGATGCATCGTTCAGGTATAAGTGTGATTTTCATGTTCATATTTATATTGTAATAAGAAAAGTAAAAAAAAACAAGGAGTAAGGTATGGCAAAAGAACCGTGGCAAGAAGATATTTATGATCAAGAAGAAGCAAGAGCAGAGCGTCGGCATCGAAACCACGGAGGGGCTGATAGGATGGCTAATCGTATTTTGACGATCCTAGCTAGTATTTTCTTTGTAATTGTGGTGGTGATGGTCATCGTTCTCATCTATCTATCATCGGGGGGGAGTAATCGCACAGCAGCCTTAAAAGACTTTCATGATTCTGATGCAAGTGTAGTACAAATCTCATCTTCAAGCAGTTCTCAGCCTGAGCAGAGTTCAGAGCCAGAATCTACTTCTAGTAGTTCAGAAGAAGCTGCTAATCCTGAAGGAACGATTAAAGTTCTCGCAGGAGAAGGGGAAGCAGCTATTGCCGTTCGTGCAGGAATCTCCATTGCTCAGTTAGAGGCCTTGAATCCTGGGCACATGGCTACAGGATCTTGGTTTGCTAATCCAGGTGATGTTATAAAAATAAAATAGGAGCCGATATGAAAACAATTCAAATTGCTATTGATGGTCCTGCTTCCAGCGGTAAGAGTACGGTCGCAAAGATTATTGCTAAGGATTTTGGATTCACCTACCTTGATACAGGAGCTATGTATCGTGCAGCGACCTATATGGCTCTTAAGAACCAATTAGGAGTTGAAGAAGTCGAAGCCCTTCTAACCTTGTTGGACCAGCATCCAATCAGCTTTGGACGTTCAGAAACTGGAGACCAGCTTGTTTTTGTAGGAGATGTGGATATTACCCATCCTATCCGTGAAAATGAAGTGACCAATCATGTTTCTGCTATTGCAGCAATTCCTCAAGTGCGTGAGAAACTAGTTTCTCTCCAACAAGAAATTGCCCAGCAAGGTGGGATTGTCATGGATGGTCGCGATATTGGAACTGTTGTATTGCCACAAGCAGAATTGAAAATTTTCCTAGTAGCTTCTGTTGATGAGAGAGCAGGGCGCCGTTACAAGGAAAATATTGCCAAGGGAATTGAAACAGACCTTGAAACCCTAAAAAAGGAAATTGCTGCGCGTGACTACAAGGATAGTCATCGGGAGACTTCTCCTCTTAAACAAGCAGAGGACGCTGTCTATCTTGATACAACTGGCTTGAACATTCAAGAAGTAGTTGAAAAAATCAAATCAGAAGCTGAAAAAAGAATGTAAATGTAGAAAAGCCGATAGATGGATATCGGTTTTTTTCTAAATTTGTCAAAATGCTGATTTTAGGGTATAATAGTTGCTGTTCGAGAAATTTTGATTTTCAAAGAATAGTGAATGATGATAAGGAGAAACTATGAACAATTTACCAAATTGTCCAAAATGTAACTCAGAGTATGTCTACGAAGACGGTGCCCTACTGGTTTGCCCAGAGTGTGCTCATGAGTGGAATCCTGCTGAAGTTGCAGAAGCAGAAGAAGGTCTTGTCGCTATCGATGCCAACGGAAATAAATTGGCTGATGGTGATACAGTAACTCTCATCAAGGACTTGAAAGTAAAAGGTGCGCCAAAAGATTTGAAACAAGGGACGCGCGTGAAAAATATCCGCATCGTAGAAGGCGACCACAATATCGACTGTAAGATTGATGGTTTTGGTGCCATGAAACTCAAATCAGAGTTTGTGAGGAAGATTTAAGCATGTCAAAACACTATAAACTTGTATTTTATAGCCGTATCTTCTTGTTTCTAGCGGCTTTTACGGGAGTTTATCTTGAAATTACTAAGCATGGTGGTTTTGGGATGCTTCTCTATTACACGGTTCTGTCCAACCTCTTGGTAACTATTTTTACCCTTTATCTTCTAAAGGTTATGAGCCGTGTAGGTGAAAATTGGCAAAGGCCAAGTCTCTTGCGCTTAAAAGGTGGGGTCACCATGAGTATCATGATTACCTGTGTGATTTACCATTTCCTCTTGGCGCCCATTGCGACTAATTTCTATACCCTAGAAAATTTCCTTTGCCACTATATCGTTCCCATCTGGTTTTTAGCGGATACCCTCTTTTTTGACAAACAGGGTCAATATAAGATTTGGGATCCAGCAGTGTGGACCATTTTACCCTTGCTGTATATGATGTTTGCTCTTTTTAATGGCTTGGTTCTAAAACTCAATATTCCAAATGCCAAGGATAATCCTTTCCCTTACTTCTTTTTAAATGTGAACAAGGGTTGGGATGTCGTATTCAAGTGGTGTCTGATTATCTTTGTTGCCTATATGGTAGCAGGATTTATCTTCTACTTTATTAAGCAAATCAAGAGAAAGTCATTCTAATACTCTTCGAAAATCTCTTCAAACTACGTCAGTTTCCATCTGCAACCTCAACACACTGTTTTGAGCAGCCTGCGGCTAGCTTCCTAGTTTGCTCTTTGATTTTCATTGAGTATAAGACACAAGGGATTCATTTTCGAGTTTGAGAAGGAGTCTGTGTACCAATGAGGCTTCTTCTTTTCTTGCTTTTTTGATAACTATCAAAAAAGTAGAAGATTAAGAGAAATATAGAAAGAGATTTCATGAAACAATTTTTAGAACGGGCCAGCATTTTGGCTCTCTCCCTCGTTTTGATTGCCTCCTTTTCCATTTCGAGTGCCCTACCAGCCATGTTTGACTATTATCAGGGTTATTCTAAGGAACAAATTGAGCTCTTGGTGAGCTTGCCTTCCTTTGGAATCATGATGATGTTACTGCTAAATGGTTTCTTAGAAAAAATATTTCCTGAGCGCTTACAGATTAGTTTGGGCTTGCTGATTTTATCATTGAGCGGTACAGCTCCCTTCTGGTACCAAGCCTATCCCTTTGTCTTTGGGACACGGCTTCTTTTTGGTTTAGGTGTTGGGATGATCAATGCCAAGGCCATTTCTATTATCAGTGAACGCTATCAAGGAAAAAGGCGAATTCAGATGTTAGGGCTACGCGCTTCTGCAGAGGTCGTTGGAGCTTCTCTCATTACCTTGGCCGTCGGTCAGTTGTTGGCCTTTGGTTGGACAGCTATCTTTCTAGCCTATAGTGCTGGATTTTTGGTGCTGCCCCTTTATCTGCTCTTTGTCCCTTATGGAAAATCAAAGAAAGAAGTCAAGAAAAGAGCGAAGGAAGCAAGTCGTTTAACTCGAGAAATGAAAGGCTTGATTTTTACCCTAGCTATCGAAGCGGCAGCTGTAGTTTGTACCAATACAGCTATTACCATCCGTATTCCAAGTTTGATGGTGGAAAGAGGATTGGGGGATGCCCAGTTATCTAGTTTTGTTCTTAGTCTCATGCAGTTAATCGGGATTGTGGCTGGAGTGAGTTTTTCTTTCTTGATTTCTATCTTTAAAGAGAAACTGCTCCTCTGGTCTGGTATTACATTTGGCTTGGGGCAAATCGTGATTGCCTTGTCTCCATCCTTGTGGGTGGTAGTAGCAGGAAGTGTTCTGGCTGGATTTGCCTATAGTGTAGTCTTGACGACGGTCTTTCAACTTGTCTCTGAACGAATTCCAGCTAAACTCCTCAATCAAGCAACTTCATTTGCAGTTTTAGGCTGTAGTTTCGGAGCTTTTACGACCCCATTCATTCTAGGTGCAATAGGGTTACTAACGCACAATGGGATGCTGGTCTTTGCCATCTTAGGAGGTTGGTTGATTGTAACCTCTATCTTTGTCATGTACCTATTTCAAAAGAGAGCTTAGGATTGATTCCTAAGTTTTTCTTTTGATACTCAATGAAAATCAAAGAGCAAACTATAGTTGATTGAGTTTGGAATAGTACGCTGTAGCTGCTAAAACATTTCTAGAAATTAATTTGACTTTCCTAATAGAGTTATTCATATCTTATTTCAATCTACTATAGAAAGCTAGCCGCAGGTTGCTCAAAATAGTGTTTTGAGGTTGCAGATGGAAACTGACGTGGTTTGAAGAGATTTTCGAAGAGTATGAGATTTTTATACCCATACAATATTTGTTTTAGGTCCTTGTTTACAGACTAATTTCTTGATAAAATAGAGGTTATGACGAGATATAAAGCAACTATTTCCTATGATGGTTATGCCTTTGCTGGCTTTCAGCGCCAGCCTCATGCGCGTAGCGTTCAGGAAGAAATTGAAAAAACCTTGACCAGGTTAAATAAAGGGCAAGCTATTACTGTTCACGGTGCTGGTAGGACAGATAGTGGGGTTCATGCTCTGGGACAGGTGCTTCATTTTGACCTGCCTTATCAGATGGATGAGGAGAAACTCCGTTTTGCCTTGGATACCCAGTCTCCTGAAGATATTGATGTGATTTCGATTGAGCTTGTGGCAGATGATTTTCATTGCCGTTATGCCAAGCATAGCAAGACCTATGAGTTTATCGTGGATAGAGGACGTCCCAAAAATCCCATGCGCCGTCACTATGCCACCCACTTCCCTTACCCACTTGATGTGGAGAGGATGCAGGAGGCCGTCAAAAAGCTAGAAGGAACCCATGATTTCACTGGCTTTACAGCCTCTGGGACTAGTGTAGAGGATAAGGTTCGCACTATTACAGAAGCCAGTCTTAGGGTTGATGAGACAGGCCAGTTTTTGACTTTTACCTTTTCAGGAAATGGTTTCTTGTATAAACAGATTCGCAATATGGTGGGGACACTGCTCAAAATCGGCAACAAGCGTATGCCAGTAGAGCAGATTGACCTCATCTTGGAGAAAAAGGACAGGCAGCTTGCAGGTCCCACTGCAGCACCAAATGGTTTATATTTAAAGGAGATTCGTTATGAAGAATAATCGTATTTTAGCACTTTCTGGGAATGATATTTTTAGTGGTGGTGGTTTGTCAGCTGATTTGGCTACCTATACCTTGAACGGCTTGCATGGCTTTGTAGCAGTGACTTGTTTGACAGCCTTGACGGAAAAGGGCTTTGAAGTCTTTCCAACTGACGATACCATTTTTCAACATGAATTAGATAGCTTGCGTGATGTAGAATTTGCAGGGATTAAGATTGGTCTTCTACCAACTGTCAGTGTGGCTGAGAAGGCTTTGGACTTTATCAAGCAACGTCCAGGAGTGCCTGTGGTTTTGGATCCTGTCTTGGTCTGTAAGGAAACGCATGATGTAGCTGTCAGTGAACTCTGCCAAGAGTTGATTCGCTTTTTCCCTCATGTCAGTGTGATTACGCCTAATCTTCCTGAAGCAGAATTACTAGCTGGTCAGGAAATTAAAACCTTGGAAGACATGAAAACTGCAGCTCAGAAATTGCATGACTTAGGAGCGCCAGCAGTCATTATCAAGGGAGGCAATCGCCTTAGTCAGGACAAGGCTGTAGATGTCTTTTATGACGGACAAAACTTTACAGTCCTAGAAAATCCTGTCATCCAAGGGCAAAATGCTGGCGCAGGTTGTACCTTTGCCTCTAGCATTGCCAGTCGCTTGGTTAAAGGTGATGAACTTTTACCAGCAGTAGAAAGCTCTAAGACTTTCGTTTACCGTGCCATTGCACAAGCAGATCAGTATGGAGTAAGACAATATGAAGCAAACCAAAACAACTAAAATCGCCCTTGTATCCCTATTAACCGCCCTCTCTGTGGTTCTAGGTTATTTCTTAAAAATCCCAACACCGACAGGCATCCTAACTCTTTTAGATGCGGGTGTCTTCTTTACGGCCTTCTACTTTGGTAGTCGTGAAGGGGCTGTAGTCGGAGGACTGGCAGGTTTCTTGATTGACCTCTTATCAGGCTATCCTCAATGGATGTTCTTTAGCTTGGTCAATCATGGATTGCAGGGATTTTTCGCAGGATTTAAAGGAAAAACTCAGTGGTTAGGCCTTATCTTAGCAACGATTGCCATGGTAGGGGGTTACGCCTTGGGTTCTACATTGATGAATGGCTGGGCAGCAGCCCTACCAGAAATTCTACCAAATTTCATGCAAAATATGGTAGGGATGATTGTAGGATTTATTCTTAGTCAAAGTATCAAGAAGATTAAGTAAAGCGGCTGTGGAGAAAGTCCTAAAAATCAGAAAAAACGCATAGTATCAGGTATTGAAAACCTTGATACTATGCGTTTTATTGTGGGAAGATTTTTCTCATTTTTAGTGAAATTGAACTTTTTCTAACATCTTTTTATAGATTACTTCTTGATCAATTATCATTTCCATTGTTGTTTCTTGGGGTTTCATCCCTTGTCTTTGATAAAAGCGGAGAGCACCCTCGTTATCATTCCAGACACTTAGGGTTAGATTATGGCAGCCAATTTCTTTAGCATAATTGAGAGCGAATTGATAGAGTTGATTACCAATTTTTTGACCACGAGCATTTTGATCTACACATAAATCTTTGATAAAAAGGGTTTTGATTTCTTGGAGAACAGGATTATCTGTTTTATCTTTTATGGTACAAAATAGGTGTCCGAGAACTTGTCCCTTCTCATCTTCAAAAACAAAAATAGGGGTATGTTCTTGAGAGAGAATATTTTGCAACTCAGAGGAACTATATTTAGTCCCAGTTTGCTTAAAAATATCTGGTCGAGCTTGGTGGTGAAGCGTAAGGATTTGTTGTAATAAATCGAGTAATTTAGGAATATCTTCTTGTTTAGCTTTTCGAATAGTCATGAAGGTTCTTTTTATTGGCTTAGTCTATAAGAAAAGCTTTAGGAGCAATCATTTTTCTTTATGAAGAGTTCTTAAAATAATTAACTGTGTTGACATAATCCAAAGAATGAGAATACTCATGTCCAATAGAGAGACATTTCCGTAGTCGTAAAGGCTGGCTCGCAGAAGATTTGAGGAAGGGACGAAAGGGAGGGCACGGTAAAGATGGTTTACCCACTCAGGTAGTCGATCTGCAGGATACATGAGTGGTGAGAACATGAGTCCAATCATAAGAATTAGCTGCGACATAAGGGTTACTGTATTTGGAGAAAAGGTGTAGGCTATAGCAAATCCCAGACTAATCATAGTAAGACAAATCAGAAGCACAATAAAAACACCAAGAAAAGATGGATGGAGACGAACAGAAAAACGGACATACCCAAGTAGAATAGAAATAAAAACTCCCGGCAAAATGGCAATTAACCACATCCACAAGTCAGCGAGAGAAATGAATATCCTAGGGATGGGTAAGGCACGAATATAATCAAAATGCCCTTCCAACTTATCATTTGCTATAACAGGGGAGGAAATTGTACAACCCATGGAGATAATTCCAATTAAAACAGAACCAGACGAAAGATAGTAGGCAGTAGTCGAATCGATATCGCCAATAACTAGAGGGTAGCCAAAAAGAAGAGAAATGGATAAGAGGAGCTGTGCTAGTGTAAAAAGGATGAAAAGCTCTTTTTGGCGCAAGTAGTTCCAATGAAGTAAGTAAAAAAATTGAGTCATATTAGTTGGTTAGCTCCTCTCTATAAAGGTCAGAAATAGTCAATGTTTTTTGATGAAGAGAGAGATTGGAAATTGTTTTTTGACCAAGTTCTTCTGTCAGTTGTGCTATCAATGGAGCTAGACTTCTTTCCTCAATCTCTAATTGACAACTAACACCATTGATAATTGTATAATCTTCTATTTTGTCTAATATACTTTTAGTCTTAAAATCAAAGCTTATCTGATACAGTTTGTCATGGATGATTTGCTTAACCTTTCCTGATTTGAGCAATCTACCATTATTAAAGAGGGCGTAATTATCTGCATATTTTTCAACCTCCAGAAGATTATGAGTAACGATAATAATGGTATGCCCCTTGCTAGCTAACTTTTGCAATAATTGCCATTGCTTTTCACGACGAATGGGGTCAACATCATTTGTTGGTTCGTCAAGAAGAATGATGTCTGAGCTACCGATTAGTGTCATAGCGAAGGAAGTTAGTCTTTTGAGACCGCCCGAAAGATCCTTACCTTTTTTGTAACGATAGTCTTCAATTTCTAAATCAGTGAGAAGCTGGCTGATTGTTTTTTCTAGTTCTTGGGAACTCAATCCTCGCATTTTTCCAAGTATTTCTAAATTTTGTTCTACGGTTAATTTGTCGAGTGGGGCATATTGTTGAGACATATAACTAATTAAGGTGCGTGCTTGTTTACGATTGTATATAAAAGAAATATCACCATACAAAATATCTCCTTGGTCAGGTTTAGTAAAACCAATCATTTGATTCAATAGAGTAGATTTTCCAGCTCCATTGTGTCCCAAAAAAGCCGTGATTTTTGCTGGTGATATTTCTAAGGAAATATGATTATTGGCTAAGTGCTGACCATCAAAAGATTTAGTCAAATTATCAATTACGAGTTTTGCAGTTGTCATAACTTTAATTCTCCGTACTTAGAAAAAATTTCCCAATCGTCTTCTTTACCTGTGCCGCATGTTGGACATTCATCAAGATAGCGTCCCCAAGAATCGTGTGTGAATGAGGCTCCGTTTTCATAATTGATTTCGTATTGATGGTTAAGGCTAATTGGTTCCGTATATTGAGTTAATAATCGGATAGTTTCATCAACAATGGCAGAAGTCAGTTGAAATATTGCTGGACCATAGGCTATTGTAGGGATTGTTTTTGTAATCGTACGAACACCGTGGAATTGTTCAAGGAATAGAGTGTCAATTTTTGTATAATAAATATTTAAACAATCAAAACAGCCTGTTTGGTAAGGGATAACTGAATAGACACGACCACGACTAACTTGACTGGCGCCAAATATACAGGGAATATTTTTTGTAACGATTGCTTTATTTACGATACGTTGAATATCATATTGAGGTTCATCAATCACACATATCGTAATATCAACATCATCAAGTAAAGGAATCAAGTCACTTACAGAGGTGATACGTATATTATGGGTTTCTACTTCAATATCGGAATTCATTTTTGTAACTTCTCTATGGGCAATTTGAACTTTAGATAAGCCAATATCATCTTCCTTGTATAGAAATTGTCTTCCTAGATTACTTTGCTCAACAATGTCAAAATCCACTATTTTTATCTTTTTAGGTCCCAAGCCTGCTAGTAATGTCAGTATGTTAGAACCCCCACCACCAAGACCTAGTAAAAGGATAGTAGACTGATGAATTTTTTTCTGTGTTGCAATACTATCTTGGAAGCTATTTAAATAGCGACTGAAATAATATATATTTGAATGATAACGTTCTTTAATATCCTGAATTTCGCCCGCTTCTTCGAGAACCCCCTCATTATCTAAGAGTTCAAGAGCGCCTGTGATGTCTTCTTCAGTTAAATCATCATATTTTGTTAGTATGATATTGAGAATATCTTGAAAAGGACGTCCGTCCAAAATATTGACTAAATTCCACATTTTATTATTATCATCCTTAATTTCTGTGGTTATACCAATTTGTAGCCCAATCCTAAATAAATTTTTATGAAGTTTATAAACAGGATATATTTCTTTTATTCTTGGATGATAGAATTTCATTTTAACCTCACTATTTTATTAAAAAAGGAAGACGAGGTGATTATAAATCATATATCCTCGTCTTGCAACTCCCAGTTCCTATTACAAATGGAAATAAGTAGAAAGAAAATGGTGAACCTATCTACTCAATTCCAACAGTAGGAATAAATAGAAAAGAACTCCTCTAAAAACTCAATTTTAAAATGCTAATTTTTCAACCTTTTCTGGTTACTAAACATAGAAAACCGGTAGTTTTTAGAGGTGCCCAAAATTTAGAAAACACCCCAGCTAATATCAGTTTTAGCAATAACTTTACGCACTTGAATATTTTTCATTTTTGTAACTCCTTTCATATTTGATAAGAATATTGTATAATAAATTAACGATTTTTTTATCAGCATGTCATAATTGACGTATTTGACGTTATAATTGGCAAAATCATGCTTGTAGTGAGGAATTTGATGTTAAAAATTGCGATTTGTGATGATTCTAATAGGGATGGTAGTCAGCTAGAAAACTTACTCTTATCTTATAAGGATATCAAAATAGAAACGAGTGTTTATACGAATCCCCAAAAACTATTAGAACAATTGACAGAGAAGTACAGTTGTGTTTTTTTGGATATCGAGATGCCACAGATAACAGGAATTGATATGGCACAAAAAATCCGTAAGGTAAACCCTTTTATCCCGATTATCTTTGTTACCAGTTATCGAGATTATATGGAGCAGGTTTTTGAAGTGCAGACTTTTGATTATTTACTTAAACCAGTGACTTCTAAAAAATTATATAAAACTCTGGATAGAGTGGTACGTTTTTTGAATTTAGGGCAAGCTGTATTTACGTTTACTTTTGGAAAGCAGCATTATTCACTGCCTTTAGATGACATTGTATTTTTTGAAAAGGATAAGCGTGCTGTCTTTATTTACACTAAAGATCAGACTTACAAAGCTTTGCTTAAAACGAAAGATATTTTAGAGAAATTACCTGATTACTTTATTCAAATTCATTCTTCCTATATTATCAATCCTAGATATGTGACAGAGTTTGATTCGCAAATAGTCACAATTTTAAATGGAATGGATGAAAATCACCTTCCAATTAGCCGAAAATTTCAAACGTCTTTTAGAGAAAAGTATTATTATTATCTGAGTGAGAGGAATTTTTAATGTTAGTCAGTTTGCGGATTGTGAGTATTCTGTTTGATTTATTTTTGGGAATTATTTTCTTTTATAGACCTCTGTCCCAAAAAGAAAAGTCTAGGAGAATTTGTATCTTTACTTCTCTCCTTTTATTTTTCCATGCCTTGTTGACGATATTATTTTCAGGAGCTAATCTTTTCTTAGTAGGGAATCTTATTCTCAGTATCGCAGAGTATTATTTTTTAGGTCTTTATTTTGGATATGCTGTTCAAGAATCTTCGTTTTGGATTTTTTGTCAGATGAGTCTAACTTTACTAGCTGGTACTATACTCAATCAAGCAGTGCAACTATTTTCCCCTTTATCAGTCATTTCAGAAAATCTAATAGCCATGCTTTTTTATCTCGCTGTAGCTTTTCTTTTATCATTGCTAGTGACCCTGGTTCTTCGACAACTTTTTCGTGCACATCAAAAGTTAGTTTATACTGTTTCTAAAGGGACTTGGTTATACCAGTTTATTGTACCATTTTTGTCCATTTGTTTTGCTTTTACAGTATCAGCGATTCAAGGGCAAGTGTTTGAGAAGGATTATCTTTCTTTTGTTTCTGTATTAGCCCTCATTGTGTTAACGTTCTCTTCTCTCTATTTCACCCTATATCTTTCTCAGCAACAACAGAGGTATTATCAAAGCATACTAGAGACGGAACAGATGACCTTTCAACTGAGAGAAATGAAACAATCTAAAAAAGATTATAGGAGGATTCAAAGGATTCAACACGATTTGAAAAATCAACATTTAATCCTCCTTGCACTTTTAAAAGAAGATCCTGAACAAGCGAAGTCTTATCTCCAAAGCATGACAAATAGTATAGAGAACCAAACTGTCTGTTACTCCAAGAATACAACAATTAACTTTTTACTCAATCAAAAATTACAGGATAAGGTAGAGGACATACAATTGGAAATTGATTGTTTTGTACCTCAACGATTAGAAATCAATCCAGATATTTTAGCGGTTTTACTTGGTAATTTGTTGGACAATAGTCTTGAAGCCTGTATGCGCTTGAGTAATAAAGAAGATAGGGTCTTAATCTTAGGAATACGATATTTTCAGAAGAAACTCTTTATTGCTATCGAGAATTCATTTAATGAGAATGAATTGGTAATACGAAAGGAACGTCAGACAGAGGGATGGGGGCTTAAAAATATTGAGAGACTTGTAACCAATCATAGGGGAACAATGAAGAATTTTATTCAGAATGGACGTCATAAAACAGAAGTGATTCTTCTTGTCTAACTAGGGTTTGTTGCTATCTTAATCAAAATAAAGCAAGTCTTTGCTGGTACTTGTAAAGAGGTCAAAGCCATCCTTGGTAACAACACCGCAGTCTTCAATACGAACACCGACTTTACCAGGGATATAGATACCTGGTTCAACAGAGAAGCACATGCCTTCTTCGATGACCATGTCGTTTCCTTCCATGATAGATGGGAATTCATGGACATCCATACCGATACCATGCCCGAGACGGTGGTTGAAGTACTCACCATAACCAGCTTTTTCGATGACCTCACGGGCAGCGCGGTCCACTTCATGAGCAGTCACACCTGGCTTGATAAAGTCAAGAGCAGCTTGTTGGGCTTCAAGAGTCAAGTTGTAAATATCTTTCTTGAATTGGTCTGGTTTGCCGACAGCGACTGTACGAGTCATATCTGACGCATAGCCATTGACCAGAACACCCAGGTCAAAGAGGAGAAGAGCATCATTTTCAACCTTATTAGCTGCTGGAATGCCGTGTGGATTCGCAGCATTATCACCAGTCAAGACCATGGTATCAAAGCTCATTTCGTAACCTTCACGTTTCATGGCAAAGTCAATTTGTGCGATGATATCTGTCTCAGTCTTATCAAGAGAAATATTGTCAAAACCAACATGAACAGCCTTGTCCGCATAAAGACCTGCAACCATCATTTTTTGTACTTCATCAGCTGATTTGATGAGGCGCATGCGTTGGATACGAGGAGTGAGGTTTTCAAACTCAGCAGTTTCAAAAACTGTTTTCAAACCATGGTATTTGGTCAAGATGAGATTGTCAAACTCAACAGCGACACGTTTGAAGTCAAGTTGTGGAAGAGCATGTTTGATTTTTTGCCATGGATTTTCAGAATCGACATAGCCCACTACTGGGAAGGAAACGGTGCTACTTGCACGTTCTACTTCAAGAGCTGGGACAAAGAGGAGAGGTTCCTGATCCGCTAGGACAAAGAGGAACATTTGGCGTTCATGGGGATCACTGTAAAAACCAGTGAGGTAATTGATTGTGACGGGGTCAGATACGACAGCGACGTCTAGTTTTTCTGATTCAAGATATGTTACGATTTGTTGTAATTTAGACATATGCTACCTTCTTTCTACCCCTCTATTTTGGCAAAAAAAGAGAGAAAATGCAAGGGAGAAGGGTAAAAGAAAAGACAAAAAAACTCCGACAAGATAACGGAGTTCTTTGATATAGTTTCACTTTGTTTAAGAAAAGTCAGCCTTGCTTTTGACATCACTGTATTCTTCAGCGATTTCTTGGCTGAGAATATCTTCATAGGCAGGGAGTTGGATGTCCTGACCATATTTCTTCTTGAGGGCTGTAGTGACTAGGCGATAAGCCAGATTGGCATTACGAGAGAGGATAGGCCCGTGGAAGTAGGAACCAAAGACATTCTTATAATGAACCCCTTCGCCGACCTTTTCTTCGTTGTTTCCATTTCCATAGACAACCTGTCCCAGTGGTTTTTGGTCATCAGAGAGGAAGGTACGTCCCTGGTGATTTTCAAATCCATAGTAGGTTTCATTGAAATCTTCATTGTGAATCTTGATGTCCCCGATAAAACGGTTATTGGTCTGGTTGAGAGTGTAGTGGCCCATGACCCCTAGTCCTTCGATGCGTTTGCCTGAAGCTTCAACATAATATTGACCCAATAGTTGAAAACCACCGCAGATAGCGAGAACCACACCGTCGTTTTTGATGTAGTTGTCAATGCTCTCTTTTTTAGCAGGTAGGTCGTCTGCAATGATACTTTGTTCAAAGTCTTGACCGCCTCCGAAAAAGGCGATGTTGTAGTGATTTTCATCAAAATCATCATGGAGAGAAACGATGTCAACGGTCACATGGGCTCCCAGTTTTTCAGCAACATACTTGAGCATGAGGATGTTTCCATTGTCCCCGTAGGTATTCATGAGATTTCCGTAGAGGTGGGCAATGTTGAGCTGATAGGGGTAATTGCCATCTTTTGAGGAAAGTGAAGTATAAACCATTAGTTCATCTCCTTTCTAACAATCTGACGACTAGCCAGCAGTTCACGAAATTCCAGCATGGCAGTATAAGTTGCCAGAATATAGGCATGCTTGCAGTCTTGATTCTCAATGGTCTTGAGAACTTGCTCCAGATTACTCGTTTCAGTGATTTTCTCAGCTGGATAGCCAGTCACTCGGAGGCGACGAGCGATTTCAGAATGACGAACACCGCCAGCGTTGATTTCAGGAATGTCCATGTCAGTGATTTGCTCAAAGTCTGCATCCCAGATCCAGCTAGTGTCAATTCCATCTGCATAGTTGGCATTAAGGAGGACAGATAGGCTAAATGGATAAGGTGCTAGTTTGATCATTTCGATAGCTTGGGTTGCACCGACTGGATTTTTAATCAAGACAAGGGTACATTCCTTGTCACCGATATGAAAGGTTTCTTGGCGTCCAAAGACAGCACGGCTCTTGTCAAATCCCTGTTTGATGAGTTGGGAATCTGCGCCGAGGAAACGGGCGATGGCCACAGCAGCTAGGGCGTTATAGATATTATAGAGCCCGCCGATTTGGATACCGTATTCTTGGCCATCTATGACAAAGCGAGAGCGATTGTTGGTCAACTCAACCAGTTTTGTCAAACGATAGTCGAGATCAGGACGTTTACATCCACAACCTTCACAGATATAGGCACCCAAGTTTGCATAGATATTATGCTCATATTTGAGGATGCTTTGGCAGTCAGGACAGAGAATCCCTTCGGTATTGTAGTGAGCCAGTTGGGCTGGTCCTTTTTCCAAGTCAAAACCAAAATACTGTATAGGATTTGGGAAAGATGGTTTGTAGAAAAGTGGGCTGTCTCCGTTAAGGAGAACAGTAGCAGTTGGAACTTTCCGAATGGCATCCAATATCATGTTATAGGTAGTATAGATTTCACCGAAACGGTCCATCTGATCACGGAAGATATTAGTAATGACAAAAAGACTAGGCTGGATATAGTCACAGATACGAGATAGACTGGCTTCGTCAATTTCGAGGACGGCAATATTTTTCCCAGTTTTTGAAGATTTGGCTGTTAGGAAGGTTGTTGCAATTCCTGTAATCATGTTGGCACCGCTTGGGTTGGTTAGAACTTGACCATAAACCTCTTTTAAAATGCCGACAGTGAGGGCAGTTGTCAGGGTTTTTCCATTTGTTCCAGTGACCACGACAATCTCGTAGTTCTTAGCTAGGTTTTGTAAAATATCTTTATCAAATTGAAGGGCGACTTTCCCTGGGAGCGTACTTCCACGTCCAAGACGGCTTAAAACGAAGTGGGAAGAACACCCAGCAAGAAGGCCCAAAGTAGTTTTTAAGTTCATGTTTCTATTATATCACAAAAGAGGGAAAAGACAGATTTGATACTCAATGAAAATCAAAGAGCAAACTAGGAAGCTAGCCGCAGGCTGTACTTGAGTACGGCAAGGTGAAGCTGACGTGGTTTGAATTTGATTTTCGAAGAGTATGAGATTTCGCAGAAATGAAAACAGCCCTCAGAGGGCTGTCAGTTAAGATGTGATCTCAACTTAAATCGCAAACAAGTCATTCAAGTTCTCAGCCAAGGTTGGGTGAGTGAAGATTTGTTTTGTGAAGTAAGTGTAAGGAATCTTGTTGTCCATAGCAACAGTGATGATGTTGATGATTTCTTGAGAACCTTCTGAGAAGATGCTTGCTCCAAGAATTTCTTTGGTTTCAGTATTAACAACAGCTTTGAAAGCTCCGCGAAGGTTTCCATTTACGTGACCACGAGGCATGGCTGCAACAGGAATTTCCTTAACAGCGTATGGAAGTTTCAAATCTGCTGCTTGGCTTTCAGTCAAACCAACTTGTGAAAGTGCAGGTGTGATAAACATGGTGTTTGGTACATTGAGACGGTCTTCAAGTGTGTAGCTGCCATCTCCAGCAAGGTAGCTGTAGACAACACGGAAGTCATCAAGTGAAATGTAAGTAAATTGAAGGCCACCGTTGACATCCCCAACTGCAAATACACCAGGAACGTTTGTTTGACAATGTTTGTCTACTTTAATAGCACCACGTTCAGTAAGTTCAATATCTGTATTTTCAAGTTGAAGTGGTTCTACATTTGGTTTACGTCCAGTTGCGTAGAGAAGGGCATCGAAACGGTAAGTTTCGTCTTCAGTTACGATAAGCACTTGGTCACCGTCGTTTTTAATTTCAGTAGTATGGATATTTTGAAGCAATTCAATACCGTCTTCTTCCAGGTATTGTTTAGCAAGAGCTGCGATGGAAGGTTCTGCACGAGGTAGGAATGTATCCAAGGCATCTAGGACTGTAACCTTGCTTCCAAGTTTGTTGTAAAGGCCAGCAAATTCAAGACCGATATTTCCACCACCAAGGACTCCAAGTTTTTCAGGCAATTTGTCCAAATTTTGGATACCTGTTGAGTCAAAGACGTTCTTGCTTGTAGCAAGTCCAGGGATAGGCAAGACGTTTGAAACAGCACCAGTGTTGATGACGATTGTTTCAGCAGTCAGTTCTTTCTTTTCATCACCAGCTTGGATTTCGATGACTTTATTTGAAAGGAAGTGAGCTTCCGCATCAAAGATATCCACGCCTGTACCAGCAACAGTCGCATAGTTTTTACCGTTGAGGCGACCAGTGATAGTATTTTTGGTAGCAATGACTTCTTCAAAAGACAAGCCCTTCTCAGCAGCAACTAGCAAGGTTTTAGTTGGGATACAACCAATGTTGATACAAGTTCCACCATACATAGCTTTGCTACGTTCAACGAGGGCAACTTTTTTGCCAGCTGAAGCCAATTTACCAGCTAGTGTTTTACCAGCCTTACCAAATCCAATAACGATTAAATCATAAGTTAACATTTAGAGTTCCTCCTATTCGAATTTCATTCTAGCACAAGAAAAAAACTTTTGCACAATTCTGCTACGAAAAAGACAGAAAAATATAAAAACGCTTTCTAGACAAAAAACTAGTAATTTTTTGACAAGCTTGATAAACTAAAATCCTATCTATTTTTATATAAGATAGAATAAATGTTCGAAAATAGGAGGTTTTATGAAATCGAATCGCTATATTATTGCCTTTGCTGGGGTCATTTTACACTTAATGCTGGGTTCGACTTATGCTTGGAGTGTTTATCGTAACCCTATTATTGAAAAAACGGGATGGGATCAGGCTTCTGTTGCCTTTGCCTTTAGTCTAGCAATCTTTTGTTTAGGCTTATCGGCTGCATTTATGGGGCGTTTGGTAGAAAAATTTGGTCCGAGAGTCATGGGGAGTCTATCTGCTTTTCTATACGCAGGTGGAAATATCTTAACAGGATTTGCAATAGACCGTCAGGAGCTGTGGTTGTTGTATCTCGCTTATGGAATTTTAGGTGGGCTTGGTTTGGGAGCAGGCTACATTACCCCTGTGTCAACGATTATAAAATGGTTTCCTGATAAACGTGGTCTCGCAACAGGTTTAGCGATTATGGGGTTTGGTTTTGCTTCTTTATTGACTAGTCCCATAGCGCAACATCTCATCGCAGGGGTAGGGCTTGTAGAAACTTTTTATATTTTAGGTGCAAGTTACTTTATTATCATGCTCCTAGCTTCACAATTCATTAAGCGTCCAAATGAGCAAGAGCTTGCAATTTTATCTGTTTCAGGGAAAGAAAAAACAGCCTCTTTGACGCAAGGGATGACTGCAAATCAGGCTCTAAAAAGCAATCGGTTTTATATACTTTGGATTATTTTCTTTATCAACATAGCTTGTGGTTTAGGCTTAATTTCAGCGGCATCGCCAATGGCACAGGAGATGGCTGGCTTGTCTACAAGTCATGCAGCAGTAATGGTGGGCGTTTTGGGGATTTTCAATGGATTTGGTCGCTTGCTTTGGGCGAGTTTGTCTGACTATATCGGTCGCCCTCTAACCTTTAGTATATTACTGCTTGTCAATCTTTTCTTTTCTCTCTCACTTTGGCTCTTTACAGATTCCGTTTTATTTGTAGTCGCTATGTCTATTTTGATGACTTGCTATGGAGCTGGTTTTTCTTTGATTCCAGCTTATCTCAGTGATATTTTTGGAACCAAGGAATTGGCCGCTCTGCATGGTTATATTTTAACGGCTTGGGCAATGGCTGGTTTAGCGGGACCTATTTTATTAGCAGAGACTTATAAAATGGCTCATTCTTACACACAAACCTTGTTCGTTTTTATCATTTTATATAGTATCGCCTTGGCTTTGTCTTATTATCTAGGTCGTTCAATCAAAAAGGAAAGCCAAAAACCGCTTACATGATTTTCTAGAGAAATTGGGCTATCTTTTGCTCTGGTCTTGTGTTATACTAGATAGGTTGCAAAGAAAACAGTACTTTTCTTTTGTGGAAAAGAAGCAACACGATTTTATATCCAGTATATGAAAATACGTCATAAAAAGAAAAGTATACACTAAGCCCTATGGGGTGGCTTCGCACCACCTTTAGAAAGAAGAACAACGTGAAATTTAATGAATTAAACTTGTCTGCTGATTTGCTAGCAGAGATTGAAAAAGCTGGTTTTGTAGAAGCCAGTCCGATCCAAGAACAAACCATTCCCTTGGCCCTTGAAGGCAAGGACGTTATCGGTCAAGCTCAGACTGGTACAGGAAAAACTGCAGCCTTTGGCTTGCCTACCCTTGAAAAAATCCGTACAGAAGAAGCGACTATCCAAGCCTTGGTGATCGCTCCAACTCGTGAACTCGCTGTCCAAAGTCAAGAGGAATTGTTCCGTTTTGGTCGTAGCAAGGGAGTCAAAGTCCGCTCAGTATACGGCGGATCAAGCATTGAAAAACAAATTAAGGCTCTTAAATCTGGTGCCCATATCGTGGTGGGAACACCTGGTCGCCTCTTAGACTTGATCAAACGCAAGGCCTTGAAATTACAAGATATTGAAACGCTTATCCTTGACGAAGCGGATGAAATGCTCAACATGGGCTTCCTTGAAGACATTGAAGCTATCATCTCCCGTGTCCCTGAAAATCGACAAACTCTTCTTTTCTCAGCAACTATGCCAGATGCCATCAAACGTATCGGTGTTCAGTTTATGAAAGAACCTGAGCATGTGAAGATTGCTGCTAAGGAATTGACAACAGAATTGGTTGATCAATACTATATCCGAGTTAAGGAACAAGAAAAATTTGATACTATGACACGTCTCATGGATGTGGAGCAACCTGAGCTTGCTATCGTATTTGGTCGTACCAAACGTCGTGTGGATGAATTGACTCGTGGTTTGAAAATCCGTGGCTTCCGTGCAGAAGGAATTCATGGAGACCTAGACCAAAACAAACGTCTTCGTGTCCTTCGTGACTTTAAAAATGGAAATCTGGATGTTCTAGTTGCGACGGACGTTGCAGCGCGTGGTTTGGATATTTCAGGTGTGACCCATGTCTATAACTACGATATTCCACAAGATCCTGAAAGTTATGTTCACCGTATCGGTCGTACAGGTCGTGCCGGTAAGTCAGGTCAGTCTATTACTTTCGTATCACCAAATGAAATGGGCTACCTCCAAATCATTGAAAACTTGACCAAGAAACGCATGAAAGGTCTCAAACCTGCAAGTGCAGAAGAAGCCTTCCAAGCTAAAAAACAGGTAGCTCTCAAGAAAATCGAACGTGATTTTGCAGATGAGACTATCCGTGCTAACTTTGAGAAATTTGGTAAGGATGCTCGTAAGCTAGCTGCCGAATTTACTCCAGAAGAATTGGCAATGTATATCTTGAGTCTGACTGTTCAAGATCCGGATAGCCTTCCAGAAGTGGAGATTGCGCGTGAAAAACCACTGCCATTTAAACCATCAGGTAATGGCTTCGGTGGTAAAGCTAAGGGAGGTCGTCGTGGAGATGACCGTCGAGACCGTGATCGTCGAGACCGTGATCGCCGTGGTAATGGTCGTCGGGATGATTTCAAAAAAGGAAGTCGTGGCAATGATCGTTTTGATAAAGACAGACGTTACCGTAAGGATAATAAAAAACCACGCAATACTTCAAGTGAAAAGCAAACAGGCTTTGTTATTCGTAACAAGGGAGATAAATAAGAAAAAGCGGTTCAAAATGAATCGCTTTTTTATATAAGGAGACCAAGGGTGAAAGAAGATGGTGATAGCAAAGGATAGGTGAAATGGAAAGGTATTATCAACCCACCTTCTTATAATGATATAATATCAAATATAAATTAGGTTGTCAATAAGAAAACATAATTTTCTAAAATATTTCAGCTAGTCTAAATTGCAATTAAATAAGCAATTTTCAGATAATAATTGAAAATTCAATCTGTTTATGTTATAATGATAGCGATTAAATTCGAGGTGAAAAATGGCACATTTATTAGAAAAAACAAGAAAGATTACATCAATTTTGAAGCGCTCAGAGGAGCAGTTTCAGGATGAGCTTCCTTACAACGCTATTACGCGTCAGTTAGCGGATATTATTCATTGCAATGCCTGCATTATCAATAGTAAGGGACGTCTGCTTGGCTATTTTATGCGTTATAAAACAAATACAGATCGCGTAGAGCAATTCTTCCAAACTAAGATTTTCCCAGATGACTACGTTCAAGGGGCTAATATGATTTACGAAACAGAAGCAAATTTGCCTGTTGAGCATGATATGAGTATTTTCCCTGTTGAGAGTAGAGAAGATTTTCCAGATGGCTTGACGACTATTGCACCGATTCATGTATCGGGGATTCGCCTTGGTTCTTTGATTATTTGGCGCAATGATAAAAAATTCGAAGATGAGGACTTGATTCTTGTTGAGATTGCCAGTACCGTTGTTGGGATTCAGCTTCTTAACTTCCAGCGTGAAGAAGATGAGAAAAATATCCGTCGCCGTACTGCTGTCACCATGGCGGTTAATACCCTTTCTTACTCCGAACTCCGTGCTGTTTCAGCAATTTTAGGGGAATTAAATGGAAATGAAGGGCAGTTGACTGCATCAGTGATTGCAGACCGTATCAGAATTACCCGCTCTGTGATTGTCAATGCCCTTCGTAAACTTGAATCTGCGGGAATTATTGAAAGTCGCTCACTTGGAATGAAGGGAACCTACCTTAAGGTCTTGATTTCAGATATTTTTGAAGAAGTGAAGAAAAGAGATTACTAATGACTAAAGCTTTAATTTCGATTGATTATACAGAAGATTTTGTTGCTGATAGTGGTAAATTGACAGCAGGGGCTCCAGCTCAGGCTATTTCGGATGCCATTAGCAAGGTGACTCGATTAGCTTTTGAACGGGGAGATTATATCTTCTTTACTATTGATGCTCATGAAGAAAACGATTGTTTTCATCCAGAAAGTAAACTATTTCCTCCTCATAATCTGATTGGGACTAGTGGACGCAATTTATACGGAGACTTGGGGATCTTTTATCAAGAGCATGGTTCAGACAGTCGTGTCTTTTGGATGGATAAACGCCATTACTCAGCTTTTTCAGGGACTGACCTAGATATTCGTTTGAGAGAGCGTCGCATTTCTACAGTTATCTTAACAGGTGTCTTGACGGATATCTGTGTCCTGCATACAGCTATTGATGCCTATAATCTAGGTTATGACATCGAGATTGTTCAACCAGCTGTTGCTTCCATCTGGCCTGAAAATCATCAATTTGCCCTAGGTCATTTCAAAAATACACTTGGAGCTAAGTTAGTAGATGAAAATCTAAATGAAATTTTAGAGTAATTTGGTTGATGAAATGAAAAAAATTGAAAAAAAGTGTTGACAAGCATCCCAAAAGTTGATATACTAGTAAAGTAATCGACGCGGGGATGGCGGAATTGGCAGACGCGCAGGACTAAGGATCCTGTGACCGCTTTAGGTCGTGAGGGTTCAAGTCCCTCTCTCCGCATAGGATAAGAGTTAGCTTAGGCTAGCTCTTTTGTATTTCTCTAAAAAATTAGAATCCAGTCAAATGTAGTGGAGAATCAGCGAAAATATGGGAAAGCTGATCCTTGTTTCTGCTTTTGTATAGAAGAATAATAAAGATTATCTTCTTCAAATTCTCCGATATTCTCTAAAGTTTTGTGCAAGTTGCACAGAATTTTTTTGTTTTTTTGGTCACCTTGCCATAGAAATGTAAAACGTTTTCATCTATAATATAATTATCAAAAACAAAAGGAGTTCACCTCATGGTAGAATTGAATCTTAAAAATATTTACAAAAAATATCCAAACAGCGAACACTATTCAGTTGAAGATTTCAACTTGAACATCAAAGATAAAGAATTTATCGTTTTTGTAGGTCCTTCAGGATGTGGTAAATCAACTACACTCCGTATGATTGCTGGTCTTGAAGACATCACAGAAGGTACTGCATCTATCGATGGCGTGGTTGTCAACGATGTAGCTCCAAAAGACCGCGACATCGCCATGGTATTCCAAAACTACGCTCTTTACCCACACATGACTGTTTATGACAACATGGCTTTCGGTTTGAAATTGCGTAAATACAGCAAAGAAGACATCGACAAACGTGTGCAAGAAGCAGCTGAAATTCTTGGATTGAAAGAATTTTTGGAACGTAAACCAGCTGACCTTTCAGGTGGTCAACGTCAACGTGTTGCCATGGGTCGTGCCATCGTCCGTGATGCAAAAGTATTCTTGATGGACGAACCTTTGTCAAACTTGGATGCTAAACTTCGTGTATCAATGCGTGCTGAAATTGCGAAAATCCACCGTCGTATCGGAGCTACAACTATCTACGTAACTCACGACCAAACAGAAGCGATGACACTTGCAGACCGTATCGTTATCATGTCAGCAACTAAGAACCCTGCTGGTACAGGTACTATCGGACGTGTTGAGCAAATCGGTACTCCTCAAGAAGTTTACAAAAACCCAGTTAACAAATTCGTTGCAGGATTCATCGGAAGCCCAGCAATGAACTTCATCAATGTGAAATTAGTTGGTAGCGAAATTATTTCTGATGGTTTCCGTTTGAAAGTTCCAGAAGGAGCATTGAAAGTTCTTCGCGAAAAAGGCTACGAAGGTAAAGAGTTGATTTTCGGTATCCGTCCAGAAGATGTGAATGCAGAACCTGCTTTCCTTGAAACATTCCCAGACTGTGTTGTAAAAGCGACTATCTCTGTATCAGAACTGCTTGGTTCAGAATCTCACCTATACTGCCAAGTTGGTAAAGACGAATTTGTTGCTAAAGTTGATGCTCGTGATTACTTGCAAACAGGTGCAACAGTTGAACTTGGATTTGACTTGAACAAAGCACACTTCTTCGATGTAGAAACTGAAAAAACAGTCTATTAAAATAAATAAAATTCAAAGCACTACAAGAAAAGATATCTCTTTATCGATTGTAGTGGAGAGATATCAGTTAATCTAGGGAGAGAAACAAAATGCTTCTCTCCTTTTTGCTAGGGAAGTCATATTATGTATCTATCTTGTGACGTGCCTTGAATAAAAATGGTCGTCTTATTTGACTTATAGGGTGACTAGCAAATGAAATATTGTTTTCCCTTTCTTCTTTACTGGAAAATATGCTATAATAGAGAGTAAAAACTTTGAAAGAAAGAAAAAGATGAATTTAAAAGATTACATTGCAACAATTGAAAATTATCCAAAAGAAGGTATCACCTTCCGTGATATTAGTCCTTTGATGGCTGATGGAAATGCTTATAGCTACGCTGTTCGTGAAATTGTTCAGTATGCTACTGACAAGAAAATTGACATGGTTGTAGGGCCTGAGGCTCGTGGATTTATTGTGGGCTGTCCAGTTGCCTTTGAGTTGGGAATTGGTTTTGCACCTGTTCGTAAACCAGGTAAATTGCCACGTGAAGTCATTTCTGCTGACTATGAAAAAGAGTACGGTGTTGATACCTTGACTATGCATGCGGATGCAATCAAACCAGGTCAACGCGTTCTTATCGTAGATGATCTCTTGGCAACAGGTGGAACTGTTAAGGCAACTATCGAAATGATTGAAAAACTTGGTGGTGTTGTAGCAGGTTGTGCCTTTCTTGTTGAATTGGATGAATTGAACGGCCGTGAAAAAATCGGTGACTACGATTACAAAGTTTTGATGCATTATTAATGAAAAACAGTCCCTAGGGCTGTTTTCTCTACATTAGGATATAAAAATAGACTATAGCTAGTTAGAGAAAAACTATAATTGAAAACTATATCTTCTTGCAGTATAATAAAAGGACTATGTGTTTGAAATTTAGTTTCATACTCAATGAAAATCAAAGAGTAAACTAGCCGTAAGCTGCTCAAAGTACAGCTTTGAGGTTGCAGATAGAACTGACGAAGTCAGCTCAAAACACAGTTTTGAGGTTGCAGATAGAACTGACGAAGTCAG
>NZ_VMKV01000080.1:0-583 GCF_013276335.1 Streptococcus sp. 2100
TACGAGCTGGTGTTGTTACATCCACTGGTTGTGATGGTTTCTTGTTCGGTTCGGTTACTTTACCTGTACCTGGAACTTTTGTCTTAGGAAGGTTATCATTTGGCACTTCGCCTGAACCATTGTCGCCAATTGTGACTGTGATTGTTGTTCCATTTTCACCTGGAATTTCTACCTTAGTTCCTCGTGGGTATGTTGAGCCATCTGGTTTCTTAGGTGTTACAATCGCATTTCCATTTGGTTGTTGAGTAATTTCAATCTTACCTGGTTTTTCAGTTTCTGGTGTTGCTGGTGTTAGCTTAGCTGGTGTTGTTACATTAGGAACTTCCACAGCTGCTTTACCTGGTTCTGTAATCTTAGCATTACCTACAACCGTAGTATCTGGTAATTGATCATTTGGAACCTTAGCTGAACCATCTGCTCCAATCGTCACTTTAATTGGACGACCATCCTTACCTGGAAGTTCTACGATTGTTCCTTCTGGATAAGTTGAGCCATCTGGTTTCTTAGGTGTTACTGTAACGTCACCTGTAGTAGGATCTTGTGACAACTCTACTGTTGGTGTCTTACGAGCTGGTGTTGTTAC
>NZ_VMKV01000081.1:0-1454 GCF_013276335.1 Streptococcus sp. 2100
GTTAAGCTCTTATCTGCTGCGATGGCTGCTTTTTCTGCTTGCGCTGCTTTTTCTAAGTCTGCTTTGGCAGCTTTCTTAAGAGCTTCTAAGTCACCATTTGTGTGGACGCCTTCAATGGCTGTTACACCTGCTGTTTTAGCTTCGGCTACTTTATCAGCGTCTTCTGCTGAGTCAATCTTAGCTTCTTCTTCTCTTTGCTTAGCTTCTAGTTCTTTGAGTTTTTCTGCTTTCGCTTCTTTTGTCAAACTCTTATCGGCATTGATTTCTGCCTTTTCTGCCTCTACTGCTTCAGCTAATGCTGCTTTGGCTGCTGTCTTAGCTGGACCTGTTTCTGCTTCTTGCCTTTCCCTTTCTTTTTTCTTAACCTCCCATTCGCTTTGCTTCATAAATATGTCTGTTTTAGGAACTAGAATAGTTCTCAGTACTTGATTATTCGAATCAATCACCTTCATATTAACATTGCCGGTTTTCACATCAAATTGTAAAGTTAGATGGGTTGCTGTCGGATGATGTCGAAAAACATCAAATGTCTGCAAATTATCTATAGCTTCGTCTTTATATAATTGATCAATTTTTCTGCCAGATTTAGGAACTTTACGTCTTACTTTATTAGATTCTGTAATATCATCATAATAGAGTTCGAATATTCCTGGTTTACTATTTTGAGTCAGCCAGTTGTACATACCCTGACCCCAGTAATCATAAAGCTTTATCGGAGTGTTAAAGATTTCATCTGGTACAGGAACCTGATCAACATTATATGAATAGTCCCCATTCAACCTTGATGCCCGGTCTTCCCCGACACTCCTAGCTCTTCTAACGGGAGCATGCTGACCAGAGTTACTTGTCTCTTCAGCACTTCTATCACTTCCGCTAACGGCACTACTGTTGCTTCTATCTGACCCTTCAGAACTTTCCCCATTATTGCTTGATGGAGAAGCGTCCCTATCACTGCCAACAGGAGTACGCTGAACAGAATTACTTGTTTGATCAGCACTTCGCTCACTTCCATTCGAAGCTTCACTAGCTCCCTCCGCAGCTGGATCCGATTTAGGCTCAGAACTCTCAAGAGACACCTCTGTAGCATTTACTGTAGTATCCGCCTGAACAACACTAGCTCGTGCTCCTAAAAACATCAATGCGGCAACCGCGACACTGGCGGCACCAAAGTGGTACTTACGAATGGAGTAACGGAAGACCTTTTCTCTGTTACACTTTCTAAAATCCATAACTCTTTCTCCTTTAAAGATATGATTGAAGAGAACATGTCATTTTCCTCTTCGATTGACAATAATATATAAATAGCAACTTACGACTATTTACCCCACTGTATCTCCTATGAATAATATACAGTCTAGTAGCAATTATACCACCCCCCCCCGAATTTTGCAAGGAAAAACATTTGATTTTTTAGGTTTTGTAATTCAAATGTAATAATGTCTTTAGTAAATCGA